>CAKZYD010000069.1 GCA_937884085.1 uncultured Sphingomonadales bacterium
ATAGCAGCCATATTCGCTGGCCATGCCGAGAAAGGACAAGACCCGGCTTCGATGTGGAACCATCACACCCTTTGGCGCGCCCGTGGTGCCTGACGTGTAGTGCAACACAAAAGGCTCAGTCTCTACTGCAATGTCTTTAACCGGACTTGGCGCGGTCGCCTCAATCGCTGCTATATAGGCGTCAAAGCTGAGCGATGGACATCCCAACCCAATGTCAGCGCGTGCAATATCTTGCGCATAGATGACCAGGCGCGGCGCACAGTCTTTCAAAATGCCGTTAAGCTCCGTGCTTGAGAGCTTTGGCGACAGCGCTGCCGTCATCGCCCCAAGGTCAGAGACGGCGATGATGATCTCAAGGTATTCTAGGCAATTTGGCGCGATGAGAGCGACGCGGTCGCCTGGGCCAACACCATAGTCTTCGGCAAGCATAGCTGCTGCCCGCGCTGCCCGATCCATAAGTTCCGCATAGCTCAGCGTATCATCGCCGCAGTGGATCGCGCTTTTGTCTGGAAAGCGATCCGCAACCGCGCGGATGCCGCGTCCAATGGTGAGGGGCTGCGCGCCGCTGGTCATGTGGCTAGTGTGGTGGCTTTCGATACCAACCGCTCTTTCAGCGATGGAAACACCTGCAAAGCGTTTTCGCGTAGCAGCCGGGCCTCAGCATCTGGTCTGAGATTGAAATCTGCAATCTCACGCAGCGACCGCTGCGGATGGATCACCGGCCAGTCCGTGCCGAAGAGCACTTTATGTGAGCCATAGCTGTTCATGTAGTGCACGAGGCTGCGGGGCAGATGTTTCGGGGCGTAGGCGTCAATGCCGATAAACACATTTTCATGCTTCCAAGCCATGGCGATCATTTCATCCGCCCAGGGCGTGCCCACATGGATGCCAATCAGTTTAAGGTCTGGAAAATCAATCGCCACCTGGTCCAACAAGATAGGCTTGGCAACGGACGGCAAGCGAACATCTTTTTGGTAGATCAGGTTCTGACCAACCTGCAGCATATAGGGCAGCTCAAGTTCGCAGCATTTGGCATAAATCGGATACCAGCGCGCCTGGTCTGGGGCGAGCGAGAACCAATGCGGGTAGGCATGAACGCCGACAAAGCCTAGATCCTTGGCGCGCTCTAAATCTTGAAGTTGCGCCATGCCCCGCGTCGGATCAGCCCCTGCAAGCCCTGAAAACCGGTCGGGATGGGCATCGCACCAGCGGGCGACATCATCATAAGGGATCTCAAAAGAGCCCTTCCAGCGCGGGTCGCCAGCGCGCACGGCTACTAAGAGACTGTGCTCGCCGCCCGCTTGATCCATAAGGCGCAGATACTCATCCATGCCGACACCGCCCCACATCTCAGGCGGCATGCGGACTTGGCGCATAAAGTCTTGATCAAAACCGGTTTGCCCAGCCGCCACCTGGTCAGGGCCAAACAGGTTGACGACGATATCAATCGCTTTGGTCATGGTTTTTCAATCAGGTTGGTGCGCGCGGTCCGGTCAATCTCAAGGCGCAACACGTCGGGACGGGCATAGTGTCCAGTGGTATCCGCCCATAACTTGCTGTCGGAAATGTCGTCTAAATTGATCTCCGCAACGAGCAATTGCTCCTGCGTCCCGGTGACAGGGCCAGCTACAAGCCCAGCAAAGGGATGCACAATCGCTGTCCACCCGCCACCGGTCGTCATCAACTCTTGTGGCCCCAACTGATCGTGCATCACCTTAAGCATCTCGTCTGTGACAGGGCTCGACGCGCTAATGACGAACGTCTGCCCAGTCAGGGCATGATTGCGCATCATGGCCTCAATCTGAATGTTCGCAACGCCGTCAAAGCCCGCCATGGTGGAAAGCGATGGCCACAAAGCAGCGTGAATTTGCTCGCCATCCTCAATCAGTGCCTGGCGCGCTAAATTCATCATGTGCTCCCAACAAGCGAGCCCGCCGACACGGGCAGGCGGCATGTCTGTTACAATAAGCGAGGAGCCATCCCCTTCTCCCCAGATGTAGCGCTCGGCATAGGTGGGCTTGAGTTTACGATGAACGCCGAGGATCGCACCATCTTTGCCAATGAAAACGACGCTGTTGAAGCAGGTGCGCGAGCCTTTTGGCCGTTCGCTTATGCCTAGGACGACACCAACGCCGTGCTCTGCCGCCGCTTTACAAACCTCGGCTACTTCCGGGCCGTCAACGCTGACGGACTGATCCTGATAGGCCCGATTGACCCCGGCCTGCATGAGCGGCGCGTAGCAATTGATCCAATGGGGAAAGCCCGGAATAAACACCTCCGGAAACACCAAGAGTTCGACCTGCTCTTGAGCAGCGCGGGCAATCCATTGTGCTGCCTTTTGCGCGCAACCTGCCGCGTCCAGCAACCTCGGAGCAATATGCGCGGCAGCGACTTTCATTATGTTTGACATTTAACGCCCCGACCTACCCAACCGCTTATGGAATTATAAATAAGTTCGCCACAAAGGCCAGATGATCTGGTTGCAAATGTCTATACTCCCGGTCTTCAACTGGTCTCAAAGAAAAGTCAAAGCGATTTTCATGCAGGACTGCGAGCTGACCCACTTCACGCGATGGTCCCAAGCACCGGACCGGGTTCTTAATCATTCAAGATAGAAGAGCGCTGCCAGCCAAAAACAGGTAAGTGAAAACTGCTCCAAAAACGGTTTTGAGAGCAACGTCAAACCGGGACTGAATAGGTCTTCTAATCAAGAACAGACGCGTGCGCCGATAACACACTCATGCGGCATGATAGATGAACCAGCAGTGGCGCTGAACAGTTCGGTGAGCGCTCGCTCGTCAAACACGTTGTTGGCAATGCCGTAGATCTCCAGGTTTGGGGTTATTTGATAGGAAGCCCGCAGGTCCACCAGAGTTCTATTGTCGGTCTTTTCCAGCGGATCATTGTCGAATGCGCTGAAATAGCCATCCACATAGGACAGCGACGCCCCGATGAGCAGATTTTCGATAGGCTCAATGTCGATGTTCAGATTGGCGGTAAAGCCAGGCGCGCGCTCTAGCTCATTGCCTTCCACTGTGGGCGCTTCGGCGAACTCTGATATTTCGGTTTCCAGAAGACCGATGGAGCCTGTGATATCAATCCAGGACGCTGGCCGGACGGTCGTCGCAATCTCAAAGCCGTAGGTTTCCACTTGTTCAGCGTTGCGTACGATGCTGCCAAAAATTTCCGGTGCAAATTCTATGCTTTCAACCAGCTGCGCATCCTTGATGTCGTTAAAGAAGACATTGAAGAGTAATTCCAGCTTACCATCGAGGAATTGCGAGCGAGCATAGGCCTCATAGGTCCAGCGAATTTCCCTCCTAAATTCCGGTAGGCCAAAGGGCGTCACACCATCGCCACGGCCCTGGCCATTGGCTGGGCGCGCGAAGCTAAAGCCACCTGGCGTAAAGCCGCGCGCGGCGAAGGCACCAATAAGAATGTCGTCATTGACATCATATTCAATGCCAAAGCGCGGCAGAATGGCGTCAAAGCTCTCATCAAAATCGACATCCGTTGGGTTAGAGGTTGAGTCATTGGCCAGCACACCAATACGCTGTTGTGATGAGCGCTCATAGCGCAAGCCACCTGCCAGGCGAAGCCCGTCGAGCGGCTCATAACTGCCTTGAGCGTAGATACCAAGCGTCCCGCGGGCATCGTCCAAGATAGTGGGGCCAAAATAATCCCAGTCCATCTCCACATCCTGGCGCCGCAAAATGATGCCGGGCGAGACTTCCACACGTCCCTCCGCAGACACAATGTCCAGGGAGGTTTCGTTCTGGATATCAAGTGTGTCTTGGTCGAGCCGGAAGGTGCCATTGCCGCTGCGCCGCGCGAGGTCTGAGGATGAGATGGCGAAATGATTGTTCAGCAAAATTGCCGGCGTGATTTCGTAATCAATCTCAATAATACCGATATGCGCGTCGTTAAAAAAGGCTGGGATGTTGCCACTATTGCGTTCGAAATTTGTGTCTGGGCCATCGGTTACGTTTTCAGTTTGTGGCCCGGCTGACTCGGTGTAGCTGTAGCTCGCCTCCACACGCAGATCTTCAAGGGCAGCGGGCGTCCATACCAGCTTGCCCCGCGCTGTAAGCTGGTCCAGGAAAAACACTTGATCGACGGTTTGCACATTTGGATTGGTATATTCGAGATAGGTATCGCGTCTGTTGTAATCGACGACCACGCGCGCGAAGAGCTCATCTTCAATCAAAGCACCAGAGAGCAGCCCCGCCACCTGATATTGGTCGAAGGTGCCATATTCGCCTTGGACTTCCGCTTCAAACTCACTGGAGGGGTCGCGCGTCGTAACGTTAACGGCACCAATAGACCCATTGACACCACCACCGGTCGTCTGGGGTCCGCGCACCACCTCGATAAAGTCCACGTCATAGACGGAGCTGGTCCCGAAGGTAATTTCACCATAGGCCAGCGGACGCCGGTCAATGGTCACGGGCGTCGGTGATAGTTGTCCAGGAATAATCCCCTGCGCTGAGTTGCCTGCGCCTTCTGCGTTTTCACCACGGATGTTGATGAAGCCGTTTTGCGTCCCCAGCACATTGATGTTTGCCGCCCGACGAAGGACTTCTTCAACAGAGGTTGTGCCGCGGTCCTTCGCTAGGTCAATGCTGTCAAACAGGACAACGGATTGCGCTGGCCGCGTTGCTACAATGAAAATGGTTTCAACACCGGCCGCATCTTCTTGTGCAAGCATCGCAGACTGCGGCTGGCTTTGGACGATATAGTCTCCGTCAGGCTCCTGGTTTGCCAGCAGACCCGTACCCGCAAGCGCCGCGCTCAGGGCTTGATCGGCAGACATAGGTCCGCTTAACGCTGCGGCCTGACGGCCGGCAATCAAATCATCGGCCACCAGCACGTTAACGTTATAAACTTGCGCAATCGCAAAAATCGTCTCCCGCAGCGGCCCTGCCGGGATTTTCAGGCTTTGTATTACTCCGGATTGTACCCCAGTCTGTGCTGCGACTGGCGTGGGCACAGTGGATGCAAAGCTTGTCGACGCGGCTAGCAGCGCTGCTTTCAAAATCTGTGAAGAAGGTCGGTTTCCCATGACGTCTGCCCTTTGTTATCGATAATGCGAATGCCTTTTGGTCGCATTGTTCGACTTTAAAGACGTATGGACTGGGGGAACTGACACCCCCCTTTTGAAAAAAAGTTTCCGCCGGCTTAACCTTTGGCGCAAACACCAGGTTTTACGGCGTTGCCGCATCCTTCATACGGATGCGGATAACGGCGCTATCGGAGCTATCAACGACCACAGGGAACAATTTTGGAAGCTTAGCAAATAGCTGGTCCAATGCCTCGCCGCGGAAGGACGCTGTGATGCGGAAGCGCTCGCCAGCGCTGCCATCATAGTCAATGGGGATGGAAGAATAGCGTTTTGCATCAGCTAGGATTTCGCCCAGCGTGGCGCGCTCATAGACCAAGCGTTTATCCCGAAAAGCGCCGACAGTGGCGATTGGAATAGTGGATATACCTGCCAGGCCAGAATAGTCAGAGGCCATGATTTGCTGCCCAGCGGCCAGCTCTTGACGTTCGCGCATATCGAAAATATCGCCGCCGACGACGAGCGGGAAACTGACGCCAACCCGGCCTTCCGCCACGCCTACGCGAGAAATGCCGCCGCTGCTGCGCACTTCAAACACGGTACCGAGTGCAATTGCCGTCAGGCCGCCGGCTTCCACCTCAAAGGGGCGCTCGGGGTCTTTTTGCACATCAAACAGGGCGGCGCCGCTCTTTAACTGAATAGAGCGTTTAGCCTGGCTATAGGCGTCCTGTATCTCCGACGCAGGCCCTAAAGTGACCTGCGTCCCATCCTGCAAAGTTACATCGCGCACCTCGCCGATTTCAGAGCGATGAAGCGCTAGGGCCACCTCTTGGTTTGGCATCAGAACCGGAGCCGCAGGTCGTAATACAGGGAGTGCGATTGCGACCGCCGCAGCGAGAGCGCACGCCAAGACCCCATAGCCAAAGGCCGGACGTAGCCCTGCAATGGCCCTGAGCCTGTCTTCAAACCCTACGTAGTTTTCCTGCAAGGTTGGCCGCTTGATGGAGGCAACCATGTCTTGCTCCTTTAGTTCGCCTAGCGCGGCCCAGACAGTCGCAGCTCGAGCATAGTCGGCTTCATGGGCCGGGGCTGCATCCAGCCAGTCAGTAAAAGCCAGTTTGTCAGCGGCGGTGGCCCGCCCGCTCCAAAGGGCGGCGCGCCACTGATGGGCGGCTTCGGCAACCGCATCATAGCAGCCATCCACTGGGGCAGTGTTTTTTGCATTAAGAGCCATCAGTCCCCTCCCTCCGCCAGGGCCTGGTCAATCTCTTTGGCGGCCTTGACAATGTGTTTGGTAATGGCGCTTCGGCTCAGGCCCAAGCGCCGCGCGGTTTCTGAAATGGACAGCCCGTCAATGCGGTGCAGATAAAAGGCGCGTTGCCGGGTTTTGGGCATAGCTGCCAACACATCATTGATTCTTGCCAGTTGGTTTCTCGCACTAAAGACGTTCTCCGGACTTAAACTGACACCCTTGGTTGGGAAAAAAATCTGTTCGACGTCAAAATCACGGTTACTGCGCGTGTCATCCTTGCGCTTGGCGGTGATCATAATGTTGCGCGCCGTGCGCCACAGATAGTTGGGCAAGCTATCAATGTCCTCTAGGGTGTCTCGTTCCAGCACCTTTTGAAACGCCTGCTGCACGATGTCCTCTGGGTCAGGAGGCCCCGCTCCGAAGAGTTTGCGTAAATTATTGGCTAGAACTGCTGCATTGTCTTGATAGAGCGCTTCAAAGGTGAGGCGATCTTGATCTTTAGTACCACTGAGACTCTCCCCATGAGAAGGCAGAGTTTCGACATCATCAGCACGGTCTTCATTGCAAGCGCCGCGCCCGCCACGGCGTTTAACCCGTCTTGCTGAAGAGCGCATACAGGAAGATCCACTAACCCATCGACGCCATAGATAGCGCTCTCGACCGGTGGATCAATGAAAATCATTTGCAATAGTGGCAGCGCTATATTTTCTGGCTTGCTCAGCAAATGTGCAAATGTTGCCGTCACTTGAAGGAAAGTGTTTTTCGAGTAGCCACCCTGGCGAAGCGATCGCATTGCAAGGGAGCTTGGGATCAAAGAACTTTGAAATGCTGCGAGCGATTAAGATGCCGGCCTCTGTTGAGTCCGCCAGCACAAGCAGATATCTCGCCCATCCTAGGGCCGGTTTCTTTAATATAGCCCAGGGAGGATAGCAGTACTGCCGGCAGATTAACCTCAAACTATATTTAAGTCGAAGACACCTTAGCAGCTATTGGGAAACATCCATTCAAAGGTATCGCACCGCCACTGCTGCCCCGCAGTTGACAGCCTGCCCGTACCAAAGCTGAACAGCGCATAGGCCAGAAGGCAGACGAGGATCAGGCGCGCGAAACCAAACACGTCAGGCCTTTAAGGGATGTATTTTCCAGCGCAGTCGATTGTGATCAACTGTCGCGCGCGCGCCGAGGTGACACATCGCTTCGGCGTAGTCGAGCTGATCTTCGCGTGACGGCACGATAAGGGAGGAAAAAACGTCTTGCCGAACTTTCTTGCCATATTGAGCGTTGGCGGAAACGGACTTGGAGCCGTGTTTCAGACCACTGCCTGACTGGCCAGTGCCAATCAGAGTTTCCACCTGCTCGCCAAATAAGTTGGACGCGTATTCATTGGTCTTCTGATCGGTGTTGCGCAGAAATATCTTGGTCGCGCAGTTACCGAGCATGTTGGTAACAGGCTCCTCCTTTGGCACTTGGCGAAGCAACGCCGGCAAGTTTTGGAAGGCAACAATATTGGCGTGATTGGATTGCCTGGTCCGTTCAAAAGCTTCGGCGTCCCCGCGGCCAGAGCCCGTTGTGAAAAACGCTTGAAATTCATCACATAAGAAGAAGCTGGGACGGTCTTTATCAACGCGTTTCAAGACCTCGCGATAAAACTCCAACTTCACAAAGGTGCTCACGACCCGGGCCATAGTCTCCTGGTCGGCAATGGGCATGTAGACATAAAGGATTTTCCCCTCATCAAGCAACTCCGCCATGGTCTTGGTGGATTTGCCGATAAATAGGTCGTCATAAGGCTCCTGCAGGAACGGCCCCAGCATATTGGAAATGAAGGTCCGCACTGTACTTTTGGGCTTGTCGCCCATTTCATCCCAAACATCGGTGACATATTCAAACGCCCTGGTCAGCGTGCGGTTACCCTCCAGCTCCGCTTCAGAAATGTCGCTTAGCATTCGGCTGAGCGCTGCATCGCTGGTGGCGCACTGGTATATGTCTATGAGATCAGGCGGCATATCCCGCTTGGCCGCCCTCAGAAGCGGCAAGATATTCTGGATAAAGGTCTTCACGCTATCGATCCAGAATGCGTCCTCAGAGCTTTTCTCGCTGAGTGTTTCCATCACGCCCGTGAAGCGGCCGGCCACCTCTAGTGGGTTGTCCTGCGTATCAAGCGGGTTGAAGCGCGCTGACGTGTCTAGATTATAAGGGTCGATAACGATTAGATCTGAAGCGCGCCCATGTTTGCGGCAAACATGGGCAATCTTATTTCTAAAGTCCCCCTTTGGATCCAAGATCAGGCCAGCGGCTGCGCTTACCTTATTGTTCGCTGAACCGATAAGGCCGTCTAAGACGGCATTCAGAACGCACAGTGTTTTGCCGCTGCCAGACATACCAAAGATCGCCACGTTTTTATAATAGTCACCCCAGTGCCAGTCATATCCACCGGCTCTGAAACGCTGAGGTCCGGTGATTTCGACGGCGGGGCCTTGCGCGGCACGCTCTTCATCCTTTTGCGTTTCCACATCGCGCACGCGTGCGCCAGAGAGCTCAGCCTGCTCCCTTAACTCTTGGCGCAGTTGCAGAATTTCTTTCAGACTGCCAACTGCGAAGAACATATAGGCCGGGATTGCCGACATGGCGAGCCACCAGCCATATTTGAAAAATCCCTGAAACGGCGTGAGAAAGCCTGCTTCAGGCCAATGAGACAAGACGAACAAGCAACAGAGCGATCCCGCCACGGTTGCGGTCCAGCCAAACCCTCCGACGATGCGGGAGACGCGCATGGCATATTTGCCACTGGTGTGCAAAATCGCTGGCCCCGCTTCAGCATAGCGCCATCGGTTGAGAGCTGTGAAATAGCGGCTGAATGGCTCGGTGAGGCCCCATGTGACCGAGAGAAGGCAAGAGAACCAAAGCACCATCAAGACCAGACGGATAAACGGGTCTCCCGTAAACAGGCCCGATAGCAGCTGCACAACCAACATGATGGCAAGCGATCACGCCGTAAAGCCGATGACGGAATTGCGGGCTACTTTCAGGTCAGACAGGGTTGGCATCGCGCGGTTCATGATGCGCTAAGACCCCTGCACTTCTTCCGAGAGCTTGTTTAAGACGTCGGCGACGCTATTGGCCAAAGCGGTCTCGCGTGCGCCCGACCCTGCTGATCGGCCTGATCCGCGTAACTTCAAAAAGGTCCTATCTTCGAACGTCCATTTCAGCTCAAAGCGGGCCTGCGCCCGGGCGCCTTCAGTACGGCTGTTGCCAATCCTCAAATTGGACATGTCTATGTCCAAATCGAGCAGCTGGACCTCAACAGCGGATTGCTCGCGCACTTTAACAAGGCGGTAGCCTTGCGCCTCCATCTCTGACGCCACCAAGTCAAGATAACCGGTACCGTCCGCCGCCTTGCTTTTGTCGGTAATATACATGGGCACCGAGCCTATATTGTCTGGCGATAGGCCAATTTCGTGTGCTTGTAGCACGAGAAACGCATTCTTGATGGTCTCGATGATGCTTGGATCCGTGCTTTGCAGCCGCTGGGCGTTGAACGGGTCATTCACGATGTCATGGGCGGTTTTAACAGCGCTTTTTTGGCTGGGGCTTGGGCTGCGCATCCAACCTTGCGCCGTTGTTTTGGCCAGCTCAATGCGTTGGTCGCTTTCTTTGAGTTTCGCCGTTGCACGGCGCGCGGTTTGCAGGGCGTTTTTTTGATCCGGCGTTGGCGCGTTAATACCGCCGTTTTCGCTCACAATGGCATTGAGGTTGCGCAGTTGCACTGCCGTTTCAGGCGATAGCGTATCAAGCTCCACCGTCTTCGCAACACTCACCAGCCGCTCTAAGGCAAACCGCGCGGCGATGGATTTTGCCGCTCTAATTTTTTCCAGGTGCATCGGGTTGCCACGTATTTCATCAAATGGCGTCAGCGCGGCAACAGCATCCACCAAAGCCATTTGCGCCACCCCTTGGCTGTTTACCTGCGCGTTAATTAAAGCCGTGTTCAAAACGGCGAGCCGCGCATCACTTGCCTGAATTTGCGCAATCGCCGCCTTGCCGAATTGATAATCCCTTGCCTGCGTTTCACTCAGGCGCGCAATGTCGAAATTGGGCAGCTTGCTTGTCACCTTGGCAAGCGGAATAAGCCCACCCTGCTTTTCCGATTTGCGCTGCGCTGCAGCCGCGTTTTGCATGGCCGCGATGCGTTGCTTGCTTTTTTCAACTTTCGCAACCGCCTCTTTCCCGGCATTTATC
>CAKZYD010000070.1 GCA_937884085.1 uncultured Sphingomonadales bacterium
AAAGGATCTAATCCCCGCGCTGACGGATGAAGAGCTCGAGACCCTGTGCGTGTTCCTTTCGGCCTCACTGGAAGGTCATACCATGTTCTTCGGTTATGAGAAGCGATGGACCGATAAGCGACCGTGGATCAAGAACCTGGCTATTAAGGCCTTGGTTGATTTTGCAAAAACCGTCACAGCAGATGATATCCGTGGCCTGTGAAAACCAATCTGTACTAGCTCAGCTTTGCTGCGCGATATGCTCCTGAAGTGTGGCAGTTCCAGATGACGCGGCGTTAAATAGGCTTTCTAAATGTTCACGCGTATTGACCAGTCCGCGTGCGGCAATCTTGCCTTCCGGCGATAGAAGCACAGCATGCGGCACTCGCCCGATGCCAAAAACTCGGCCAAGCTCTTCTGAAACGATGACACGCTCTTTTGGAAGTGGCAGAGCGGCAAAAAATGCGTCTAGCGCCGTGTTGTCGCCATCCGTGGCAAACCAGAGGCGACACTCCCGGTGGAAGCTCTGCACAACCGGGAGCATAGCCTTACTGATTGGGCACGTGGGGGAAAAAAAGAATATCAATGTGTTGTTTCGCGTACCGTAGGCGCCGCCAAATGTGGCCATGCCTCCGCCGAGTGTATCAAAATCAATCGGTCCAATTTGGGTGCCCACCGGTGGCCCACCCGACAGCGTGAGAGCCCCGGCCGCTGGCAGCCGCGCATTGATTTTGCGGACATGCCGCTGCAAACCCAAGATAGAAAACGCTAGAGCAATTACCAACGCCACTTGAAGCGCCAATCCAGACCAAAGTGTATCCATCCCAACCATGAATTAGGCCTTGTGTTCGAGTGCAAGCAACTGGTCACCACTTTGATAGAGAAAAATCCCGGCGACCAATGCTGATGCCAAGCCTACCCAATCAAACCAGCCAAAGCCTGCCGCCACTGCCCAGTCTATCGGCGCAGCGATACTGGCAACGCCGCAAATAACAGCCATCATGGTATTGCGCGCTACCATTGCCCAACTGATGAAGCCCGTAGCCTGTGGCCGGGCAAAACAGCCGCAGTCAATATGCGTCCGGCCACGCACAAGATTGATTCCCATTGCGGTCGCATAGAGCAACAGAAGTCCAGCCGCCGTGGCCACACCATAAACTGGCATAATCACCAATAGTAGTATGCACGTCAACTCCAGGGCGAGCACTATAACTGCGCCAGGAGTCGCCAAAACCGGTGGGACCAACTGATAGTCGGCTACTTGTCGCGCAAAGGTCGAAAACCCAAAAAGTTTGTGCGCCGCGCTACTGACAAAAAGACTAAACACACATAAAACAAGAAAAACGGAGAGGATCATCTCATTTTGGCACTCTTTTAACGTCTCCGCTCTATATCAAGCGCGATTGAGGCAATGCTGATGAAATATCGGTCGATTGTCCAATATTTTTTATAACGACTATAAAAAAGGCAAGTCATCGTAATGTTTGGGGCACGCTCATCGCGCCATATAAAGCACAACTTATTGTGGAAATTTGCGAAAAGGGTGTTGTTAACAGCGGTTTTTGGGGGCTTAGGTTTAACAAGTCTTACTGCGTCCGCCGCAGCAGCGGACAAGCTGACTATCCAGGACAGTTTCGAGCTGCCTGACTGGTTTCAGCTGAAGGCTGAAGTACGTGGCCGCGTTCAACATCTTGATAATCAATTCCGCCCAGCCTTGCCGGAAACAGACACGATTTTCGCACTTCGATCGTTAGTCGATATGCGTTTTCGCGTCTCTAAAGACCTATTCTTCGGATTTGAGCTTCAAGACTCCCGCCTAGTTGGCGCCGATGAGGCCACGGCTGTCAGCACGGGGATCATCAACACGTTCAACCTGCTGCAGGCCTATGTGCGCTACAGCACGGACGATGTCATGGGTATTGAGGGTCGACATCAAATATCTGCTGGCCGGATGACCATGCAATTGGGCCGGGGCCGCTTGATTGGCCGGCAAGGCTTTCGCAATGCCGTCGGTGCGTTTACCGGTGTCCACTATGAGTGGGACACAGACGATACAAGTCTAGATGCCTTTTGGTTGCTTCCCATTGACCGCCTCCCCAATGACCGGGCGGCCTTGCTGGAGAATGACAGCCAATTTGACCGAGAGTCGCTAGCGCAGCAACTGTGGGCCATTCATCTAGAGCGCCGTGATTTGCCCTTTGGCCTGCTTGGGCAGGTCTATCTGTTCGGCATCCACGAAAGAGACCAGCCGGACCGTAATACCCGCAACCGGCAGCTTTATACGCCTGGCTTTACGGTGTTTAAGCCTGCTGCGCCTGGCGAATGGTTTGTCGATTTGGAAATGTCGTTCAACATTGGCCGTTCACGTGTGACCAGCTCTGTTTTGGAGACGGAGGACCTCGACCATTTCGCCTACACTGCCCATGCAGAAGTCGGCTATCGCTTCACAGCGCCCTGGTCCCCTCTCCTCATTCTGCAATTTGATTTTGCCAGCGGGGATGCCGATCCTACAGACGGCAAAAATGGCCAATATGACACCCTCTTCGGTCCCAAGCGCGGCGATTTCGGTGACACTGATATCTATGGAGCCTTGGCGCGGGAGAATATCATCGCGCCTGCCGTCGCCGTCCGCCTCTTCCCAACAGACACCATTGCTGCCCGTGTGCGATATCAGCCAGCCTGGCTCGAAGAAGCCCGCGATGGCTGGCCTGATATCGGCGTGCGCGATATCACGGGGCAGTCTGGCCGCTTTATTGGTCACCAGATTGAAACGCGCTTCACCTGGGATGTGGCGAATGGGAATATCCGCTTGGGCGCTGGTGCGGACGTGCTCTTCAAAGGCCGCTTTGCCCGTGCGGCCCCCAATGCCAACCCGGCGACTGGCGATACACTCTACCTCTACAGCGATGTGACGCTGCGGTTCTAACACTCCGCCATCCCGGACTTGATCCGGGATCTCTGTAACCGACTCTGCTTCTGATCGACTAGATCCCGGATCAAGTCCGGGATAACGGGTCTATGCTAAAAATGGATGACCTTGTCATAGGCATCGAGCACGCTTTCATGCATCATCTCAGACAACGTCGGATGCGGGAAGACAGTGTGCATTAGGTCTTCCTCTGTCGTTTCCAGGGTCTTGGCGATTCCAAAACCTTGGATCAGCTCCGTGACCTCAGCGCCAGCCATATGTGCGCCCAGCAGCTCGCCGGTTTTGGCGTCGAAGATGGTCTTCACCATGCCTTCCGGCTCGCCAAGCGCGATGGCCTTGCCGTTGCCTTGGAAGGGGAAGTTGCCGACTTTGACGTCGTAGCCTGCTTCCTTTGCCTTGGCTTCGGTGAGCCCGACGCTCGCTACTTGCGGGCGGCAATAGGTGCAGCCTGGGATATTGGATTTGTTGAGTGGGTGGACGTTGTTTTGTCCGGCAATGCGCTCCACAGCGATAATGCCTTCATGGCTCGCTTTATGGGCTAGCCATGGCGCGCCTGTCACATCGCCGATGGCCCAAATGCCTTCAACGCCTGTGAAGCCGTATTCATCGGTCGTGATGTGGCCGCGGTCGGTTTTCACGCCAACAGCGTCTAGGCCGATATTCTCTGTATTGCCGACAATGCCGATGGCGAGGATGGCATGGCTGAAATCTGCCGCTTCCACTTTGCCATCCGCCATTTTGATCTTGGCGGAAACGCCTTTGCCGTTGGCCTTGAGCTCCTCCACAGCAGCACCGGTATGCAGTGTCATGCCCTGCTTGGTCAGCTGCTTGCCCATGAAGGCGGAAATCTCTTCATCTTCCACGGGAAGGATGCGGTCCACCATCTCCACGATGGTCACGTCCGCGCCCATGTCTGAGTAGAAGCTGGCGAACTCAACGCCAATGGCGCCAGAGCCGATGACCAGCAGCTTGGACGGCATCTCCTTAGGCGTCATGGCGTGCTTATAGGTCCAAATGCGCTCCCCATCAGCCTTCAAATGCGGCAGCTCCCGGGCCCGCGCGCCGGTGGCGATGATGATGTTTTTGGCCGATAGCTCGGTCGCCTTGCCATCCTTCTCAGCCACAACCTTGCCGCCGCCCTTCAGGCTCGCCGCGCCTTCAACCACATCCACTTTGTTCTTCTTGAGAAGATGCGTCACGCCAGAATTCAACTGCCCCGCCACCTTGCGAGAGCGCTTCACCACGGCATCCAGATCAAAGCCAATATTGTCCGCCTTCAGGCCGTAAGCCTTCGCGTTTTCCATGTAGTGGTAAATCTCACTCGTCCGCAGCAGCGCCTTGGTCGGAATACAGCCCCAATTCAGGCAAATCCCGCCCAAATGCTCGCGCTCCACAACGCAAGCCTTCATGCCGAGCTGTGCGGCGCGGATGGCGGCGACATAGCCGCCAGGGCCGCCGCCGATTACGATGAGGTCGTAGGTTTTCGCTGACATAATTAGCTGCCTCAGATTTATGCGGTTACAAATTCAAAAGTGAAAAATTACAAAGTCACAGCGCGCCGTTCATCTTCTCTCTTGAGAAAATAGCTGGAACACGCAGCATGCAATCCTGTGGCCCAAAATGGAATTAGCACAACTGTCTGACCCCATACTACAGAACCAAGCGTCTGCTGCACGCATAAACCGAGAATCGAACCAATAACAAAGCTGCATACCAAATAAGTTGGAAAAGTAGCGGAGACTGGGATCTTTGAGTTCAATAAATTAGCTAACAGTAACGTCAAAAACACAGCAATAAAAAATACACTTATAAAAACGAGAGTACCAAATATTGCTGTATGAATCAAAATTACAACTGAACCAAATAGACCTCTGATCAGAGTTATTTCCGGCCCCATATCTAGCCTAGTTTCAAAAACTTTATAGTAGATGCGGACTATGGCAAAAAGTAAAATAGTAATTGGCAAAGGCTTCAGAGTGTTTTGAAAAAAACTCTGAAATCTATCTTTATTATATTTCACCAACTCAATTACCCTAAACCAACATAGTCAGCGGATCCTGCACATAGCCCTTAAACGCGGCCAAGAACTCAGACCCAATGGCCCCGTCCAGCACCCTATGATCCACTGATAGCGTCACGCTCATCACCGTTGCAATTGCCAGGGCATCATCCTTTACCACGGGGCGTTTTTCACCTGCTGCAACCGCGAGGATAGCGCCTTGGGGTGGGTTGATGACGGCGTCGAATTCTTTGATGCCGTACATGCCTAGGTTGGAGATGGAGAAGGTGCCGCCTTGGTACTCTTCTGGCATGAGCTTGCCATCGCGGGCTTTGGCGGCCAGCTCTTTCATCTCCTGGGAGATGTCTTTCAGGCCCTTGCCGCAGGCGCCTTTGATGACGGGGGTGATGAGGCCGCCTTCTATGGCGACGGCAACGGAGATGTCGGCGCGGCTGAAGCGGTACATTTTATCACCAGCGAACTGCGCATTGGCGGCAGGGACCTTCTTCAATGTCAGAGCGGCAGCCTTGATGATGAAATCATTGACGCTGAGCTTGATGCCATCGGCCTCTAGCTTGACATTGAGCTGCTTGCGCAGATCGAGGAGCGCATCGAGCTCGCAATCCACCGTGAGGTAGAAGTGCGGCACGGTGGATTTCGATTCCGTCATGCGGCGCGCAATGACTTTGCGCATACCTGGCAGCTTGACTTCCTCATAAGGCACACCCTCAGGCGGGCCGTAGAGTTGCCCTTCGACAGGCTCAGGGCGAGCGGGGGTTGAAATATCCGTTCGGGCTGAGCTTGTCGAAGCCCCTGGCTTCGCATCAATCACATCGGCTTTGATGATCCGGCCTTAGGGCCCTGAGCCTGAGATTTGGGCTAAGTCGAGCCCTTATTGCTTGGCGATCCGGCGCGCAAGCGGGCTGG
>CAKZYD010000071.1 GCA_937884085.1 uncultured Sphingomonadales bacterium
TCTACTGCGGCTTCTGCCAGGAAGCCTGCCCCGTCGATGCCATCGTGGAAGGACCGAATTTCGAATTCGCGACGGAAACACGCGAGGAGCTTATGTATAACAAGGACAAACTGCTTGCGAATGGCGAGCGCTGGGAGCGCGAAATCGCGCAGAACCTTGCCTTGGATGCACCCTATCGCTAAGACCTGCGCTCAGGAGGCAATGGGCTGCCTCTCAATCACGAAAACACGCTAGAGGAACACGTTTGGTGGGCATTGAGGCACTAGCCTTTTATCTGTTTGCTGGGGTCACCGTGATGAGCGGTGCGATGGTTGTTCTGTCGAAAAACCCTGTGCATTGCGTGCTGTATTTGATCCTGGCGTTCTTCTCGACGGGAGGGCTCTTCGTGCTGATGGGCGCTGAGTTCCTGGCAATGATTTTGGTCATTGTCTATGTCGGCGCGGTCGCCGTCCTCTTTCTGTTCGTTGTCATGATGCTGGACATTGATTTTGCCGAACTGCGCGCCGGCTATGCTCAGTATTTGCCTTTTGGCATCGTCCTCGGCGGCATTCTCGCGCTCCAATTAGCGCTCATCGGGTTCAATTGGCAGACCGGTCCGGGCGCTGCAGACCTTGGGGCAACGCCTGTTCCCACTGACAAAACCAACACGGAGGCGATTGGCCAAGTGCTCTACACCGAATATTTCTTCGCCTTTCATGGTGCAGCGATGGTGCTCTTAGTGGCCATGATTGGCGCTGTGGTGCTGACTTTGCGCGAGCGCACGGGCGTCAAGCGGCAAAATGTGTCCGCACAAAATGCCCGGACTGCCCGTGAGGCCGTCGAAGTGGTCAGCGTTGAAACGCGGGAGGGGATCTGATGCTGGCTGAGATTGGTGTTGGCCATTATCTGGCGGTTGCCTCCATCCTCTTCACGCTTGGCGTGGTGGGCATTTTCCTCAACCGGAAGAATGTGATCATCATCTTAATGTCTGTCGAGTTGATGCTGCTGGCCGTCAACATCAACTTCGTGGCCTTCTCGACCTATTTGAATGATTTGGTCGGGCAGATCTTTGCTATTTTCATCCTCACGGTGGCGGCAGCGGAAGCGGCCATTGGCCTTGCCATCCTCGTCATCTACTTCCGAAACCGTGGCACGATTGCGGTGGAAGACATCGACATGTTGAAGGGCTGACGGCGCCATGATCCAAGCCATCGTCTTTCTCCCATTGTTCGCGGCAATCCTAGCAGGCTTCTTCGGGCGCCAGCTCGGCAATCGAGGCGCACAAATGGTCACCACTTTAGCGGTGACCACAGGCGCTGTGCTGTCCTGGATCGTCTTCTTTGACGTGGCGCTTGGCCACAATGCCTACAAGGTGACGCTTGCCGAGTGGATGTCATCTGGCACACTCGATGTCTATTGGGCGCTGCGGGTTGATACACTGACGGCGGTGATGCTGGTCGTGGTCAACAGCGTCTCCGCGCTCGTGCACTGGTATTCCATTGGCTACATGAGCCATGATCCGCACCGGCCGCGCTTCATGGCCTATTTGTCGCTTTTCACCTTTGCCATGCTCATGCTGGTGACGGCTGATAACCTCGTGCAAATGTTCTTCGGCTGGGAGGGCGTGGGCCTTGCCTCCTACTTGCTCATCGGCTTTTGGTTCAAGAAGCCGTCTGCCAATGCCGCTGCCGTCAAAGCCTTTGTGGTGAATAGGGTTGGGGACTTCGGCTATTCCCTAGGCATCTTCGCCATCTTCTTGGTCTTTGGTACCGTTGGCTTCGATGAGGTTTTTGCGAAGGCGCCCGAAATTGCTAGCCAGACTTTCAATTTCCTCTGGTTCGAAGCCGACGTCATGACCACCATCTGCTTGCTGCTGTTTGTGGGCGCGATGGGCAAGTCGGCTCAGCTTGGCCTCCACACCTGGTTGCCAGATGCCATGGAAGGCCCAACCCCTGTTTCCGCGCTCATCCACGCCGCCACGATGGTGACGGCCGGTGTCTTCATGGTCGCGCGCTGCTCCCCGCTCTTTGAGCAGTCTCAGACAGCACTGACTGTGGTCACGGTGGTTGGGGCCAGTACTGCCTTCTTCGCCGCCACAATCGGTCTCGTTCAGAACGACATCAAACGCGTCATCGCCTATTCGACCTGTTCGCAGCTGGGCTATATGTTCTTTGCCCTGGGCGTCAGCGCCTATTCAGCAGGTATCTTCCACCTCTTTACGCATGCCTTTTTTAAGGCACTCCTCTTCCTGGGCGCAGGCTCGGTCATCCACGCGATGCATGATGAGCAGGATATGCGCAATATGGGCGGTCTGTGGAAGAAAATCCCTTGGACCTTTGCGGTCATGGTCATCGGAACGCTGGCTATTACCGGCGTGCCAATTCTATCGGGCTATTATTCCAAAGATATGATCATTGAGGCGGCATACGCCTCCCATGCTCCAGCTGCGCGTTACGCCTTCACCATGGGGGTCATCGCAGCGTTCTTTACCGCTTTTTATAGCTGGCGCCTGATCTTCCTGACCTTCTTTGGCAAAACCCGGTCTGATCAGAAGACGTTCGACGCCGCCCATGAAAGCCCGCCGGTCATGCTCATCCCGTTGCTTGCCCTTGCTGTCGGCGCAGTGTTTGCCGGTATGACCTTCTATCCCTATTTCGTCGGCGATTATCGCGCCGAGTTTTGGAATGGCACGCTGACTATGCTCGGCGACATCGATATCATCGAGGAAGCCCACCATGTGCCAACCCTGATCATGAAATTACCAGTCATCATGGGTGGCGTTGGTCTGGCCCTGGCAGTTCTATTCTATCTCTTGATCCCCTCGCTTCCGAAGACTTTGGCCGGTGCCTTTAAGCCGGTTTATCTCTTCCACCTCAACAAGTGGTACTGGGATGAGCTTTACGACGCCATTATCGTGAAACCATCCTTATGGCTTGGTCGGCTGTTTTGGAAGGGTGGAGACGGCCGTATCATTGATGGATTGGGCCCTGATGGCATTGCCGCCACTGTGCTCAACACCGCGCGCAAGTCTCGCACGCTCCAAACCGGTTATTTGTTTCACTATGCCTTTGCCATGCTCATTGCGGTGGTCAGCATCGGCACGTTCTTCGCCTTAGGCGCGGTGACGGGGTAGGGCGATGATTGAGCATCTTCTCACCCTCCTGCTGGTGCTGCCTGTCGCCGGCTCGGTGTTTCTGGTCACGACGCCGACCAATCACCCCGCGAGCGATGAAAATGCCCGGCGGACCGCCCTTGTTACGACACTCTTCACCTTCGCTTTATCGCTGCTCTTATGGTTTGGGTATGACAAGGCCGAAGCGGGTTTTCAGTTTGTTGAACGCGTTGATGTGATCCCTGGCTTCTTTAGCTACCATCTGGGCGTTGATGGCATTTCCATCCTTCTGATCCTGCTCAGTACCTTCTTAATGCCGATCTGCATTCTGGCCAGTTGGACCGCCATCAAGACTCGTGTGCGCGAATACATGATCGCGTTTTTGATCATGGAGACCCTCATGATTGGGGTCTTCAGCGCGCTCGATATGTTCCTGTTCTACGTCTTCTTCGAAGGTGGCCTGGTGCCGATGTTCTTGATTATCGGCGTCTGGGGCGGTGCGCGGCGTATTTATGCGAGTTTCAAGTTTTTCCTCTATACGCTCACTGGCTCGCTCCTGATGCTCTTGGCGATGATCTATATGGTGGTCACTGCCGGCACGAGCGATATCCCGACCCTGCTGACTTATGACTTTGATCCAAGTGTGCAGACTTGGCTGTGGCTCGCGTTCTTTGCGAGCTTTGCGGTCAAAATGCCCATGTGGCCGGTCCATACCTGGTTGCCGGATGCACATGTGGAAGCGCCCACAGCAGGCTCGGTCATTTTAGCAGGCGTGCTGCTTAAAATGGGCGGCTATGGTTTCATCCGCTTCTCGCTTCCCATGTTCCCGGATGCGAGCCATGATTTGGCAATTTTGGTCTTCATTATGAGCATTGTTGCCGTGGTCTACACTTCGCTGGTGGCGCTGGTGCAGGAGGACATGAAGAAGCTGATCGCCTACTCCTCCGTTGCTCATATGGGCTTTGTGACAGTCGGGCTCTTTACCTTCAATCAACAAGGCCTCGAAGGCAGCATCTTCCAGATGCTATCGCACGGTGTTGTCTCCGGCGCACTTTTCCTCTGCGTTGGCGTGGTCTATGACCGGCTCCACACCCGCATGATTGAGCGCTATGGCGGCCTCGTCAACATCATGCCGCACTACGCGCTAGTTTTTATGATTTTCACCATGGCTTCGGTCGGGTTGCCAGGTACGAGCGGTTTCGTGGGCGAATTCTTGGTGTTGGTTGGCGCGTATCAGTCAGGCTCTTGGGTTGCTTTTGGGGCCGCTCTGGGCGTGATCCTTGGGGCCGGATACATGCTTTGGCGGCTCTATAAGAATGTTGTGTTCGGGCAGCTCGAGAAAGATGATTTGAAAGCCATGCTGGACCTTTCCATGCGCGAGTGGATTGTTTTTGCACCGCTCATTGCCCTTGTAATGTGGATGGGGATTTACCCCAAACCCTTCCTTGAGTTCATTGAGCAGCCAGTTGAAACGTTGATTACCCAGACCGAGCGCAATCAAACGAGCAATGAGGTGGCACGGTGATTGGCGCGGTAGAGAACTGGCAAGCAGCCGGGCCTGAGATTATCCTAACCCTTGGGACGTTGGCCAGCATTGTGCTGGGCGTTGTTGCGGTGCCGACAAACGGCACTTTTACACGCGTCACCGGCTTCGTGGGCGCTCTTTTCATTGCTGCCTTCGTGGTCTTAATTGTTGTCCCAAGCGCGCCCACAGCGGCCTTTGGAGGGCTCTATGTTCTCGACCCTTTCACAACGTTCATGAAGGCGCTGGTCTTGATAGGCTCTTTCGCCGCCCTCATCATGATGCGGCCATTCCTTGAGCGGAAAAAGCTCCACCGCTTTGAAATTCCGCTGCTGGTGCTGTTGGCAACGCTTGGCATGTGCATCATGGTATCGTCTGGATCCCTGCTAACGCTTTACATCGGGCTGGAACTGCAAAGCTTGAGCCTCTATGTGCTGGCCGCTTTGGACCGGGATAGCCGTATCTCAACCGAAGCGGGACTGAAGTATTTTGTTTTAGGGGCCGTGGCCTCAGGGATGCTGCTCTTTGGGTCCTCGCTCATCTATGGATTTGCCGGCACCACCTCCTTCAGCGTTCTGGCGGAGCAATTGCCTGCGCTGCTGGATGGCCGCTTGCCAGGCGTAGGACTTATTTTCGGTCTGGTATTTCTGCTTGCTGGTCTGGCTTTCAAAGTTTCAGCCGTCCCATTCCATATGTGGACACCGGATGTCTATGAAGGGGCACCGACCGCTGTCACAGCCTTCTTTGCGAGCGCACCCAAAGTGGCCTCGATGGCGCTCTTCATTCGGATTATTCTCGATGCACTGCCGGCGCTATCGCCGCAATGGACGCAAATCATCTATGCGATGGCCCTCTTGTCCATGGTGCTCGGCGCTTTTGCGGCGATACCCCAGCCAAGCATCAAACGGCTGCTGGCCTATTCATCCATTGGCCATGTGGGCTACGCACTCATGGGGCTAGCGGTGGGTACACCCGAGGCGATAGCGGCGACCACCTTCTATATGGCCATTTACATGGTCACCACCATCGGTGCTTTTGCCTGCGTGCTAGCTATGCGTACGGATACGGGTGACACCGACCAGATTGAAGCTCTGTCAGGCTTGCGCCAAGCGCGGCCCTGGCTGGCGCTGGCTTTTGCTTGCTTCATGCTGTCTCTGCTTGGCTTTCCGCCGTTTGCAGGCTTTTTTGGAAAGCTCTTTGTGTTCCAGGCGGCGATTGAAGCGGATATGATTTTGTTAGCCGTTGTCGCAGCGCTGACCAGCGCTGTTGCAGCTTATTACTATCTGCGCATCATCAAGATCATGTATTTTGATGATTTGGACCAGCCGCTCCTCGGCAGTGATGATCGGCCCTCTGCCTTGATCATGATCGCATCAGCCGTTTTTGCATCCCCGCTCTTTGTAATCGTTTGGCCAGCTTTGTGGGACGGTGCCCAGGCTGCTGCAAAATCGCTCGGCTGAGTTTGTATGGGATATTCCAGCCGCCCGCAGCATCAAGCCGAAATCCAATGGCTCGATGAAATTGACAGCACAAACGCACAGGCAGCGCGGGATATCGCGGCTGGCTATCTGGTCCGTCGGTGGCTTTTGACCCATAGGCAAACGGCTGGGCGAGGGCGGCAAAACCGCGCTTGGGCGTCGGCACAGGGCAATTTTATGGGTAGCTACGTCTGGCCTATCGGCCCAGATTTGGCAGCTGTGCAAGGCCTGTCTCTCAGCATTGGTCTAGCCGTGCGCGATGCCATCCTTCGCTTCTATAGCGGCATGCAAGCCGTCACCTGCAAGTGGCCCAATGACATCTTCATCGGAATGGGCAAAGCAGCGGGCATTTTGATTGAAACGCACAGTGTCGCGGATGGGACGTTTTGGGGCGTGGTTGGTATTGGCGTAAACCTTGTCCCAACACAGGCACCAGATGGGAATAAGACTGGCTATTTGCTGGCTGAAACAGAGACACCGGTCTCAGCCCAGGATTTTTTCCACGCTCTTGCGCCTGCTGTCGAAGGCGCTATTGACGCCTGGCCAGGCCATAACAAAGCTGCGTTTGCAGAACTTTGGGCCGAGACTGCCTTCGGCCTTGGCGGCGATATAGAGCTTAAAGATGGTCGTACCGGCGTTTTTGAGGGTATCGACTTATCGGGTCATGCCGTCGTAAGTTTGCCAGACGGTGCAAAAGAGGCGGTCCAAGCGGGCGATTTGCGCTTTGTGTCTTTAGGCGAGAGTTCTTAAATGCTGCTGGCGATTGATAGTGGAAATACCAATACGGTTTTTGCCATTCTAGATGGCGAAACCATCCTGCACCGATGGCGCATTTCAACCGCCAATGCCCGCACGGCCGATGAATATATGGTGTGGATTAGCCAGCTGATGGGCCTGGCAAAGTTAAACCCGACTGAAATTGACGGCGCTATTATTGCGACGGTTGTTCCGCCGACGCTGTTTCAGCTTCGCGTGCTGTGTAAGCGCTACTTCAACGTTGAGCCGCTTGTCGTAGGCGAAGAG
The DNA here is from genome assembly GCA_937884085.1 of uncultured Sphingomonadales bacterium. Taxonomy (GTDB): domain Bacteria; phylum Pseudomonadota; class Alphaproteobacteria; order Sphingomonadales; family CAKZYD01; genus CAKZYD01. The sequence continues at coordinate 7,115 of CAKZYD010000071.1, forward strand.
GGCATGGACCTTGGTATTCATGTCAATCTACCAAACCCCGATGAAGTCGGTGCAGACCGTTTGGTCAATGCTGTTGCCGGTCATGCCCGCTATGGCGGCCCGCTCATCTTAATAGACTTTGGTACAGCGACCACTTTCGATGTCGTCACAAAGGATGGGGACTATGAAGGCGGCGTCATCTCGCCTGGTATAAACCTCTCCATCGACGCGCTTTACAACGCGGCAGCCAAGCTCCCAAAGATTGCCGTCGAAGTGCCACGCCAGGGCCAAGTCATTGGCAAATCTACGATCACGGCCATGCAATCGGGCGTCATGTGGGGCTATGTGGGCTTGCTCGAAGGCATGGTCGACCGCATCACCGCCGAGTTCGGCGAACCCATGACGGTCGTGGGTACCGGTGGCCTGGCGGTTATCTTTGAAACCCAAAGTCAAGTCATCGTCCTTGTGGATTTTTTTTTTAATGATAGGGGGATCAGCGTGATCTACACCCGCAATATGGTAGAGACATCCAGCGTCCGGCGCCTCAGCGCACCATGAAGATACCCCGCGACACTCTCGTGTTCGTCCCGCTCGGCGGGTCGGGCGAAATCGGCATGAACATGAACCTATATGGCTGGAATGACAGCTGGATCATGGTCGATTGCGGGATGACTTTCCCCTCTCAGCGTGACCCTGGGGTGGAGCTGATTTTCCCAGATCCAGCCTTTGCGGAAGATTTGGGCGATAAACTCAAGGCCCTCATTCTCACGCATGCCCATGAGGACCATGGCGGCGCTGTTCCTTATCTTTGGCCTGACCTGGATGTGCCGCTCTACGGCACGCCCTTCACCATGGCTATGATGCGCCATAAGCTGGCTGACCACGGCCTTGATATGAAAAACCAGCTCCATGAAATCCCGCGCGGGGGCACCGTGGACGTCGGACCGTTTAAAATCCAATATTTGGAACTTGCCCACTCGATCCCGGAAGGGCATGCGTTGCTGATTGAGACGCCGATGGGCCGCGTGTTTCACACCGGGGACTGGAAGCTTGACGATGACCCCATCATTAGCGACCCGGTTTCCCTACAGACGCTCCAAGCGATGGGGAAAGAAGGCATCCTGGCGGCCGTGGGCGATAGCACCAACGCGCTCAATGAAGAGCCCTCCGGTTCTGAAGGCGCGGTGCGAGACTGTATGTTGGAGCTCTTTAAAGACGTCAAAGGCCGGCTATTGGTCACCACATTCGCCAGCAACGTAGCCCGTATTGACAGTCTGGGGCGCGTTGCCAAAGCGACAGGGCGTAATTTGGTGGTCATGGGCCGTTCGCTCCAGCGCAACATCGCGCTCGCCAAGGCGACGGGCTACTTACAAGACTTCCCAACCATCGTGGATCAGTCTGAAGCGCAGTATTTGCCGCCGGAAAAAATGATGATCATATGCACCGGCTGTCAAGGCGAACCGCGCGCCGCACTCTACCGCATTGCCCATGACGATCATCGAGATGTGCATTTGAGCAAAGGCGATACCGTGGCCTTCTCGTCAAAAATTATACCGGGCAATGAACGGTCGCTTGGAGAAGTCTACAACGCGCTTGCAGCAAAGGGCGTCAATATCGTGACCGAAAAGGACGCGCCTTTTCATGTATCTGGGCATCCCGGCAAGCCGCAACTAG
>CAKZYD010000072.1 GCA_937884085.1 uncultured Sphingomonadales bacterium
GGCTGACGATGGCGCGGGCGTTGGCATCGTGATGGCGGCAGCGAGCTTGATAAAAGACCTGCCCTTGCCGCCCAAGCGCACAATCAGGGTGGTTTTATTTGGGGCCGAGGAAGTGGGCTATTTTGGCGCCAAAGTGTATCAACAGCTGGCCGTAGGCACGTTAGACAAACATGTCATCGCCGCAGAGTCTGACTTTGGCGCTGGGCGTATCTGGGCGATTGCGTCGCGCGTGCATGAGGACAAGGTTCCAGCCTTCAAGAATTTGATGCGTGTATTAGAACCGCTCGGCATCAACTATCGCAACAATCAAGGCCGAGGGGGTCCAGACGTCTGGCGGCTTGGGCAGAACGGCGTCCCTCTTGCCTCGCTGATGCAAGACGGCAGAGATTATTTTGATTTGCACCACACCGCCGATGATACCTTTGATAAGGTCGACCCAGCAAACATTCGCCAAAATGTGGCAGCCTATGCTGCCTTCGCCTACCTCATGGCCGAAGTCGATGTCGATTGGCGCAGCGCCAATGTCAGCAACTGACTAGCGGACGATCCTAAGGGCTGGTGTCGCTTGCAAGCTGAGGATCTGCGTTTCGGGTGACAAGATTGCTGGCTTGCGCGTTAAAGCGGCTGAGATTTTTCGCTGAGCAACGACGGGAACGACAGGGGCTAAACGCTCTTTCCCGGCGTACACAAGAGGCGGCAACGGGTGCCAGAGTTTTTTGACCTTCCGATGGGGTTCAACCGGCGCATATTCATACACATCGCCTTCCGGTGACAGCCAGTAAGCATGACACCACCATCCATATTGGGATTTGATAGAAATAATATGTCCGCCGTGCTGAAACCACTGGGCCAAGGCGTAGGTCAAACAGTTTCCTGTCGTCACAGCTGGCTTTTCCAAGGCAGAGGCCCTGAGCCGACCACCAATGCTATATCCCAACGCAAAATCGCGCCAAAGTGGACTGACGATCAAAAAAATCTGGGCGAGAGCGTGATAAAATTCAGACAACACGGTGCCGAGACGCAACATAAACCTGACCCTATTCTGCGCATCTTGTAACGATGTGCGCATTTCTGATTGTGTTAACAAAAGCTTAAAAATGTCGACAGATGTGCGACTTAACTAAACTCTTCATGGTTAACGTAGGCGAGTCGGCCGAAAAGCGAAATGGTTAAAAACAAGGCGTTGGAGAGACATTTCTGTGATAATTGCCAACGGTGAACAGTGTTTGTTGTTGCTGTGGAACAGTTGTTTACTTTTCGGTAACGATTAGTCCCAGTTTTCTGCGATTGACGTCAATCCAGCATAAATAGAGCGGGCCAGGAATGTCTCAAGCCCAAAAGTCGATGCGCGCGCTGATTTTAAATCTTCTAAAAATGATTCCAGGTCTTGCCGCCGATCTTCTTCGTCCCAAATGTCTAGTCGGATAGAGCGAAGCTATTAAGCCTGCCATTCCCATAGGGCGGCAAATCACTATAGCAAGCAATACAAAACTGAGGCGAAAACGATAATGCAGGTGACCAACCTTACCCTCAAACAACTGCGCTATTTGGTGGCTGTGGATGATCTCAAACACTTTCGCAAGGCAGCCGAAGCCTGCCATGTGAGCCAGCCGTCGCTAAGCGTTCAAATTCAGAATGTGGAAGATGTTTTAGGCGTTCAATTGGTCGAACGTGGCCGCTCTGGTGTGGCCTTTACACCAATCGGTCGAGACGTGGTGGACCGGGCTCGGCGGGTGTTGGATGAAGTGCAAGGCCTATTTGACTACGCCTCGTCTAGCCAACGCGGCATGGCGGGAACCATTCGGTTGGGGGCGAAGCCGACCCTGGGCCCTTATCTCATGCCCTATGTGGTGCGCCGGCTGCACCGGTCCTATCCCGAGCTCAACCTCTATATTCGGGAGGCTGCGCCGCGAGAGCTGGAACAAGAATTAAGGCGCGGGGTACATGATGTTATTCTTGCGCAGTTGCCAGTCTATGGCAGTTCGCTGGTCACCTATCGTCTGTTTCGAGAGCCTTTATTTGTTGCTGTTGCAAGCGACCATCCTCTGGCGGAAGCACCTGAAATTGCACCAGAGGATTTAAGCGGCGCAGATGTTCTCTCACTTAACCCTCAATACCATCTGCACGAACAAATCAGCCACTTATGCAACGACTTCGATGCGCGGCTGCTGCGCGACTATGAAGGCACGAGCCTTGATGCCCTGCGGCAAATGGTTGGTATGGGGATGGGCATCACCTTCCTGCCAGCGCTCTATGTTCAATCAGAAATTCGTGACGGCGGTGACGTTGTCGTCCGCAAGCTCAAGAACAAGCCGATTTTCCGGTCTATGGGATTGGTCTGGCGCGAAAGCGCAGGCAACACCGCTGGATTTGAACAGATTGCCGCCGTGATCAAAGATGTTGTGAAAGGCCGCTTCCCCGAGTTGTTTGTCGAAAGCTAAACGGCTTTCACCACATCATAGCCGTAAAGCCAATCAAGCACCCGGCTCAAGCCTGCCGGACCCAGGTTTTGACTTCCTCTCAGTGCGCTAAACACGCCCAAACGCCCGGCAAGAGGCTTTAAATGGTAGAGCTGACGCACTTGTCTTGATGCGTCTGCAACGCGCTGCAGCCTTGGGCGGCGCAAGGCTGCGAAGGCGCCAAAAGCCCGGTCTCTATCGGGCTCTTTTCTAAGAATTGCGGCGATTGCCCAAGCATCCTCAATGGCCATGGCTGCTCCTTGTGCCAAATAAGGCACCATAGCGTGGGCAGCATCGCCAAGGCGCAGCATCGCGCCAGTGTGAAAAGGCGCTTGAATATCCTGGGTATAGAGCCCCCAAGGCCTGAGTGTTTTCGCGCTGCGAATAATGTCCAATACGGACGGATGAAAGCCGCGGAAGGATTTCAGTGCGGCTTCGCTTGGCTGCTCGTGATACCAATCCGATGCCATTTCAGCGGAAGTTTCCACAACGCCGACGAAATTCGTGTCGGCGCCGCCGCGCAGCGTATAGGTCACCGCATGACAAGCGCGACCGGACCAGATGGTTGCCCCAGTATCGCTTGAAGGGCGGCTCAGCGCCTCAGTTGGGACCACGGCCCGCCAAGCCATGTGACCTGAAAAGGCTGGCTCCGCGCCACTAAGCCGCGCGTTCACGCCATCACAGGCTAAAACGATATCGGCTGGGACATGAGTGCCATTGACATGAAGCTGATCGCCGTGACACTCCGCAGGCGCATTGAGCTGCACATCAATGTCCGCAGCAGCAGCTTCAGCGGCCAAAACCGCAATCAAGTCCGCCCGATGGATATGAAGATAGGGCGCCTGCCAGCGCGGCTTGTCATTAGAGGCGGTTTCAATGTGAAAGACTTTTTGTCCAGAATAACCAGAGCGAAATGTCAGTTTATCTGGCTGGCTTGCTTTATTGAGCAGCGCTTCAAGCAACCCCAGGGCCTTCAGCACACGCACCGCATTCGGGCCCAGCTGGATACCGGCACCAACGTCGCCCAAGCGCGGGCTCTGCTCATAGACCGTCGCGTTGATGCCTTGGTGTTTCAGCGCCAGAGCGGTGGTAAGTCCCGCTATCCCTGCTCCTATAATGACGACGCGCATCGGTCTCTATGCCGAGCGTCGCCGCGACATTGTAATACCAATCTCCTCGCCGCGCTCGCTAATGGCAAGCTTCACGATTTTCACTTCGACCCGCTGGACGCGCCCATCTTCTGCCATCAGCCCGTCAATCAGCGCATCGGCGACGCCCTCAATTAAAACGATGTGTTTGTCGCGCGGGCACAGCCGTTCGGCAGCGTGCTTCAAATCCATATAATTCTTGGATTCCTCAAGCGGCGTATCCGCATCAAAATGCTCTGGTATGTCGAGCCAGACGCGGATATCGAAGCGCAAAGGCTGGGGTTTGTTGAGCTCTTTGGAGTAAATCCCCGTCATCACGGGAATGACCAGATTGGCCACTTCCAAGACAAGATACGTATCTTCTGTCATAACCCTCGCGCCTGGCGCTTGACTTGCGCGCCCTCCCAGATGAGGAGAGGCATAGCGGCGCGGGCAAAAAACACCAGCGAATTGTCATGCTGCAGTTATAGTTGGGGCAGCAATGACATCACAGCAGACAAGCACGGCAGCTCGATTTCCTGGCTCTAAAGCCGAGTTCATTGCCTTGATTGCTGGTATCATGAGCATGGCCGCCTTAGCGATCGACATCATGCTGCCGGCGTTGGATGCAATTGGCGCGGACTTCGCTCTCAAAGACCAAAAGCAACAGCAATTCGTTATCCTGAGCTTTTTCCTCGGCCTTGGCGTGGCGCAGATTTTCGTCGGACCGCTTGCGGATAGGATTGGCCGCCGCAAGATCCTCATCGTATCGCTCGGGCTATACTCCCTATGCGCTTTTGCGGCGGTATTCGCACCGAGCTTTGAGCTGGTCATTCTATCTCGCGCCTTGCAAGGCGCTGCCTCTGCCGGCGGACGCATCTTAGTGAACGCCATCATCCGCGACCTTTATGAAGGACGCACCATGGCGCGGATTTTGAGCATCGCGCAAATCGCCTTCATCACCATCCCTATCATCGCGCCACTGCTTGGCTCTGGCCTTCTGCTCATCGGGCCATGGCGCGGCATTTTCCTGTTCATTGGGGTCTTCGGTCTTTTTTACATGGCGTGGGTCACCCTTCGCCTGCCGGAGACGCAGCAACCCACGGGCCTGGGCGGCTGGTCGTCCCTAAAGATTGCGGCAAAAGACCGGACGTTGATTGTCTGCAGTGTTGCCGCTGGCCTCATCGGTACGGGCCTTGTAGTCTATCTTAGCAACGTGGCCCAAATCATTTCAGACGTGTATGGGCGTCCAGGCTTGCTTGCCTTTTGCTTTGCGATTACCGCCAGCATCATGGGACTTTGCGCCTTTACCAGCTCAAAGCTGGTGGGACGCTTTGGCATGCGCCGCTTGGCCAGCGTCGCAATCCTTATCTTCACTGCCACATCAGGAACCATGACGCTCTTTGCGCTCTCCGCTCTGCCGCCGCTATGGCTGTTCCTCTTGGCACAGTCCGTCATCCTGTCCTGCTACATCGTCGTCCAAGCAAATCTAACAGCGCTCGGCCTTGAAAAATTGGGCCATGTCGCGGGCAGCGCTAGCTCCTTGTTCGGCACGATTTCGACGCTCCTGGCTGTCTTAGTAGCTGGCTTCATTGGCCAGAATGTTGAGGGCGGCCTAGGTATCTTTTATGGCGGTGTGTTTTTCGCAGGTAGCGGGGCGCTCCTAGTCGTCTTTGCAGCGCGCTTGTCATCGCCCGCCAGCAGCCGTTAAAAGAGCGCCATGTCCATCCTTGACTATATTGATGCATCGCCGTCGCCCTATCATGCGGTTGCAGAGACCGTTGCTAAGCTTGAGAGCGCCGGCTTTATGGGCCTCAGCGAAGCAGGCCCGTGGAACATGGAACCGGGCAAAAGCTATTACACAACCCGCGGCGGGCGGACAGTTTTGGCCTGGCGTATGGGTATGACAGCCCCAAACGAAAGCGGCGTGCGAATCCTTGGCGCCCATACCGATAGCCCGGTCCTGAAGATACGGCCGAACCCCGACCTTAAAGGACGGGACATGAGCCTGCTCACGACTGAAGTCTATGGCGGCCCCCTGCTCTACACATGGCTAGACCGAGACCTTAAGTTGAGCGGCGCAGTCTACCTCAAGGGGGACAAAGGCCCGGACGTCCGGCTTGTTGATTTAAATGACATGCGGTTTCGTGTGAATTCGCTGGCCATTCACCTGCGCCAAGAAAAAGGCTCGGACACGCATAAAATCAACCGCCATAAAGACTTGCCACTCATGTTTTCAGGGCCGGTCGGCTCGTCAAAGGCGGCAATGTTGGACGTCCTCGCGCAGCATGTGGGCGCAAAGCCGGACGACATTCTAGAGTTTGACCTGAGCCTGGCCGATCACATGCCATCCGCTTATGCTGGCAAGGACGAGGAGTTCATCAGCGCACCGCGGCTCGACAATCTCTTCTCCTGCTACACCGCCTTAGAAGCATTTCTCGCCGCACCGAAAGAGCCGCGCAGCACACAGTTTATCTGCTTTTATGATGCGGAGGAAATTGGCAGCCTGACCTGGGCCGGCGCCCGCTCCGATGGGTTCACAGCAGCGCTTAATCGCATTGCCCACAGCTACGGCTTATCGGCAGATGAAGAAGCGCAAGCCCGCGCGCGCTCCATCTTCATCTCTGCCGACATGGCCCATGCGGAGCACGTGTCCTTCAAAGACGCGACCGACAGCGAGCACGTCCCCGATTTAAATGGTGGCCTAGCCCTCAAAAGCGCGGCCCGCGGCAACTATGCCATCGGCTACCCCGCGGCCGCTTGGTTTCGCCAAGTGTGCGGCGAGGCAGGCGTCCCGCTGCAGTCTTTCATGTATCGCTGCGACCATGGCGCTGGCTCTTCCATCGGCCCCTTGGTCACCACGGGCTCGGGCATTTGCGGCATTGATGTGGGCGCGCCCCTGCTCGCCATGCACTCTATCCGCGAACTGGCAGGCACGCGGGATGTGGCGCTCTGCATCGATGCCTATAAGGCCTTCTTTGCCTCTGAGCTGCCGTTTGAGGGCTAAAAGCTAAACGTTGCCGTAACGCGAAAACGCCTTGGCTGACCGGGCTCCACCCAGACGGAATTGAGCGCGTTGGTATAGACCTCTTCATTAAAGAGATTGTCTAAGTCTAGCCGCAAAGAGATGCCTTCGACGGGCTCAGCCTGCGCAAAAAGGCGGACGGTCGTATAGCTTGGCAAGGTGAAATCCGTTGCGGTTTCGCCGACCCGCTCACCGACATAGAGCAGTCCGGTCCCGAACGAGGCGTAGACATCACCAAACTCCACATCTTTGCTGACCAGCAGGCTGAGCTGGTGGCGCGGAATGTTGAGAAGCTGCTCACCGCTGCTCGGCCCGGCACCGCTGAGCTCCGCATCCGTAAACGCATAAGACAGCCACAGATAAATCTCGCCCGGCAGCGCCGCGTTCACATCTGCTTCAAAGCCGAGGCTGCGCGCCTCACCCATTTCGGTTTGAAAGCCGGGGTTGCCTGGGTCCGGCAGCAAGACGTTGTCTTGGTCACTCCAAAACCCTGCCAGGGTGACGCTGATACTGCCGAACAAATCGGTTTTGACGCCCAATTCAGCGGATTGCGACGTATTGAAATCAAATGGAGTGCCAGCCGCATCGGCCCCGCCAAGCTGGCGAAACCCTTGACCATAGCTGCCATAAACGGAGACGGCAGGATTGATGAAATAGACGAGGCCTGCCTGCGGGCTGAAGCGGCTGCCGTCTTGATCTAGGCTGGTGCCGAGCAGCCGGTTTTCAGTTTCAATCGACACATCGTCAAAGCGTCCGCCAAGGCGCAGCTGGATTTTATCGCTTAGGGTGATTTGGTCTTGAACATAAAAGCCGAAAGCTTGCTCATCGCGCGCCTGGTCCACGAAGGGCTGCAGCGCGGGCACCAGCTGGGGGAGGGGCATCTGGCCCCAGCTTGGCTCCAAAATGTCAATGGCGAATGGGTCTTCCCCGGAAGATTGACGCTGCAGGATGTCTGCATCAAAATGGTCAAAATCAGCCCCGATTAAAAGCCGGTGGCTTACGCCGAGCGCTTCAAACCGGCCCGCAGCTTCCGCCCTGATGGCAAAATAATCTCCACCAAAATCTCGGAAATTCCGGCTGCGCGATAGCGTACGTTCATCCGGGTCCAAGCTGCGCGCTTCCGTTGAAAAACCGACTAAGCTGGTATCTCGGTACGTGAGCCCCGCAAGCAAGCTCCATTGATCAGAGAACACATGCTGCACTTCCAGCTGATGCCCAAAGGCCTCTGTTTCTATCGGTCCGTCCGCTGGCTCTCCCAAAAAGGTCTCGATAGGGATGGCACCGAGCGCGCCGCCTAAAGCAACAACACCGCGGTCAAAAGGCAGGTCTTGGCGTGTGTATTCGAGCTCATACGTCAGTGTCGTGCTCTCACCTGCCTGCCAGGTGACGGACGGATAAAAGCCATAGCGCTGGCTTTCCAAACCCGTTCGGAAAGAGCCTGCATCTTCAAAAAAGCCAACAAATCTGGCGCCCACTTTGTCCTCAAACAGCGGCGTGTCATAGTCGGCTTCCAGCCGAAACTGGTCAAACCGGCCATAGGAAAAACGCATTTCCCCCAAGCGCTCAAAGGTCGGTCGGCGTGTGACGATATTAATGACGCCCCCCAGTTCTCCGCGCCCCAGCAGCGCCGCTTGCGGGCCTTTATGGACTTCGATGCGTTCAATTTGCGCGATGTCTCTTGGGCCGCCAAAGCCGCGCCCTGCATTAAAGCCGTTGGCTAAAAGACCCGTCGGCGCTTCCATGCTGGTGCCGAAACCGCGGACCGCAAAGCTGTCATAGAGACCGCCGAAGCTGTTTGTGCGCGCCACCGAGGCCGAAACATCAAGCGCATCGCGCAACGTCAGCGCAGCCACTTCGCGCTGAATGCCGAAGCCAATATCCTGCACCGAGGCTGGAATTTCTGTCGGCGAAAAAACGCCGAAATAAGCTTGTCGCTCGCCGCTGACGAAACTCTCATCGTCGAACTGCGCAAAAGCCGACGGCGCCGCGCAGCACACTGCCAAGCCGAGTGAAACATGTAGATGTGAAAGACGCACTCTTGTTTATCCCGTTAGTCGACACGTCGCCTAGCCAAAAATCGGTTCAGCGCAGTGGCCTAAGCTATCCGACATTGCAAACACTTTTTGGTCAAAACCAGGGCAAACAC
>CAKZYD010000073.1 GCA_937884085.1 uncultured Sphingomonadales bacterium
TGCTGTGAGCATTCACAACAACATAGATTGTGTAATGCATTCCAACCCATCTTTTGATCCATTTCCCTATATGCTTGTAGAACATCGCCTTCAGCAGCGCCTTAGCTGTCTACCCCATGAGGACATATGGCGGGCTGTTCGCGCGTTGGAGGCAGCGAGTGTGTCCTGCGTCGCAGATGGAGAGTTTCGGATGGCCGCTATTGCGCGTCAATGTGGCATGAGCGTTCGCTCCGCCCAACGCAAGGCCAGGCAGGCTGGTACGACACTCGGTGATATCTTAGACACTGCGCGGCTGGAACATTTGACCAAGATGGTCCGCGGCGATCCCTTGATCCCGGCCTATAAACTTGCCCGAGCGGCAGGATACTCAGATGAGCGTGCCCTCAGGCGCGCCTTATTGAAATGGACAGGCAGTTCGCTGACGGACTTCCGCCGAGGGCATGATCTTGTTTGATGTAAGTGCCCGCTGCCTTCGCAATCGAAGTGCATTCCGTCCTTTATAAAAGCTAGCGTTTTAACAGACGGTCCTTAAACTCTGCCCCATCTGGTAGTTCAGCCACCCAAAATCGACGGAGTTGATGAATGCTTGAATTGGGCGTAGGGCTGTTGGTGATGTCCTTCAACGGGTTCATACACGGACTGGTTCTCGCATCGACCGGCGTCTTATTGGAACGGCTCAAATGGTGGGCTGCGGGTCAACCCGGGATCATGCGCCAAACGAGTGCCATGACGTGTTCGATCGTGATTGTGATGGCAGCCCATTTTTCTGGGGTTTTTGTTTGGACTGCGGTCTTTCTCGCGCTCGAGATTTTGTCTGAATTAGAAGAGGCGCTCTATTTTTCCATTGTTGCCTACACGACGCTCGGGTTCGGCGACATTATATTAGACGAGCCTTGGCGGATCTTGTCAGGCATGATCGCCGCAAACGGCTTTTTACTGTTTGGCTGGAGCACTGCATTTCAAATTGAGTATCTTAATCAGTTGAGAGATGCCGCGGATGCAACCCAAGGAGAGATATAGCCTTCAGAACCCTTAGGCCAGCGGCGCTCATACCATATTCGGTTTGTTTGGAGACACGTAGACTTAGCGCACCAAGCCTCCGGGTTAGACATAATGATGCTGTTAAAGATTGACGGCAATCTATTGCTACTGACACTAGTTCGCAATACTGGCAAGTTCTTAACCCCGCGTCGATATATCCTTCCAATATTGCTCTGTTTTACTTGCACACTAGAAAGTCGGCGCCTAAGAACAGGTCGAGATTTTCGGAGGGAAGAACGGCCAAAAATGGACCCGTATTTATTGGAATATCTTCCGATCCTTTTGTTTTTGGGGATCGCCATCGCAATTTCTGCGATCATGGTTTTTGTGCCGATGCTCATCGCTCCTTCGGCGCCGGACCCGGAAAAACTATCTGCCTATGAGTGTGGTTTTGAGGCCTTTGAAGATGCTCGGCAGAAGTTCAACGTGCGATTTTATCTGGTTTCCATCCTTTTCATTGTCTTTGATTTGGAGATCGCCTTTTTCTTTCCCTATGCCATCACGTTGGCTGAAAATGGTATCTTTGGGTTCCTCTCCATCACGTTCTTTATTGTGATTTTGGCGGTTGGCCTGCTGTATGAGTATAAGCAAGGAGCGCTTGAATGGGAGTAGAGTCCAATCAATTCACCTCCGCGCAAACGGTTCCACAGGGCTCTGAAGACAATTTCTACTCAGACCTCAACAAGGAGCTGACCGATAAAGGATTCCTGGTTACCAAAGCAGATGACCTGATTAACTGGGCACGCACTGGCTCCCTATGGTGGATGACCTTTGGCCTGGCCTGCTGCGCGGTGGAAATGATGCATACCAATATGCCGCGCTACGACATGGAGCGCTTTGGCATCGCACCGCGTGCATCACCCAGGCAATCAGATGTGATGATTGTTGCAGGCACGCTAACCAACAAAATGGCGCCGGCGTTGCGCAAGGTTTATGATCAGATGTCGGAGCCGCGCTATGTGATTTCGATGGGGTCTTGCGCCAATGGCGGCGGCTATTATCACTATAGCTATTCCGTTGTCCGCGGCTGCGACCGCATTGTGCCGGTGGATATCTATGTGCCCGGCTGCCCTCCAACGGCAGAGGCGCTCCTCTATGGTATCTTGCAATTGCAGCGGAAAATCCGCCGTGTTGGGACGATTGATCGATAGGCCCCGGCCATGACAACCCAGATGCTAGAAGACCTGCGCGATCATATTATAGCACGCCTGGAAGATGATATCTTCGAAGCCAACATTGCGGTGGGCGAGCTCACCTTAGTAGGCCGTGCGGAATCTATCGGTAAAATCCTGCGCTTTTTGAGGGACGACCCAGAGTGTCTTTGCAAACAGCTTGTCGACATCTGCGGCGTTGATTATCCAGCCCGCTCGAAGCGTTTTGAAGTGGTGTATAACTTGCTGAGCTTCCAGCAGAACTTGCGTATCCGTGTTAAGGTAGAGGCGGATGAGGACACGCCTGTCCCCTCCGTCGTAGAGCTGTTTCCCTCTGCCAATTGGTATGAGCGTGAAGCCTGGGACATGTATGGCATTTATTTCTCTGACCATCCCGACTTGCGCCGCCTTCTGACCGACTATGGGTTTTCCGGACACCCACTGCGAAAGGATTTCCCGCTCACCGGGTTCGTGGAAGTGCGCTATTCTGAAGAGCAAAAGCGGGTAGTTTACGAGCCTGTCAAGCTGACCCAAGATTTTCGTACCTTTGACTTCATGAGCCCCTGGGAGGGTGCACATTACATCCTGCCTGGCGATGAAAAGGCAGAAGAGAAGGCATCGTAATGGCTGACGTCGATATCGAGAATTACAGCCTGAACTTTGGCCCGCAGCATCCAGCAGCGCACGGCGTTCTGCGCCTGGTGATGGAGCTGGATGGTGAAATCATTGAGCGCTGTGACCCGCATGTGGGCCTCCTGCATCGCGGCACTGAAAAGCTCATTGAGCAGAAGACCTACTTGCAGGCCGTACCCTATTTTGACCGGCTCGATTATGTGAGCCCCATGTGCCAGGAGCATGCTTTCGCGCTTGCTGTTGAAAAGCTCCTGGGCATCGAAATACCACTGCGCGCGCAATATATGCGTGTCCTGTGGTCGGAAATCACCCGCATCCTCAACCATCTGCTCAACATTACGACCCATGCCATGGATGTGGGCGCCATGACGCCCATCCTTTGGGGCTTTGAGGAGCGTGAGCAGCTCATGGTCTTCTATGAGCGTGTCTGCGGTGCGCGGCTGCACTCAGCTTATTTCCGGCCCGGCGGCGTCCATCAAGACATGCCTGCTGGTCTGGCGGAAGATATTTTAGCTTGGGCTGAGAATTTCCCCAAAGTCCTGGAAGATATGGAAGCGCTGCTCTTGGAAAACCGGATTTTCAAGCAGCGCAATGTGGATATTGGCATTGCGACAGCGGAAGAGGCCATGGCCTGGGGCTTCTCCGGTGCCATGCTGCGCGGCTCAGGCGTCCGCTGGGATTTGCGCAAGTCGCAGCCCTATGAAGTCTATGACCGCATGGATTTTGACATCGTCATCGGCAAGCACGGCGATTGCTATGACCGTTTCGTGCTTCGCTGCGAAGAGATGCGCCAATCTCTGCGGATCATCAAGCAGAGCATTGAAGAAATGCCCGCTGGCCCTGTCACCAGCATGTCGACCAAGATTTCGCCGCCAAAGCGGGGGGAGATGAAGCGGTCGATGGAAGCGCTGATCCACCACTTCAAACTCTACACCGAAGGCTACCGCGTCCCCGAGGGCGAGGCCTATGCGGCCGTTGAAGCGCCTAAGGGCGAATTTGGCGTCTACCTGGTGAGCGATGGGACCAATAAGCCATACCGTTGCAAAATCCGCGCGCCAGGGTTCGTCCACATGGCCGCTATGGATTTCCTTTGCCAGGGCCACATGTTGGCTGACGCGCCCGCGGTGCTCGGTTCTATGGATATCGTGTTTGGGGAGGTGGACCGATGAGTGACGCTTCTTTTGACGATTTCACTTTCAATGAGACCTATGAGCCGCTGGCGCAAAAGCATATAGCGAAATATCCAGACGGTCGCCAGCAGTCTGCAGTAATGCCGCTTTTGGATTTGGCGCAGCGCCAGATAGGGGAAGAGACCGCTACGCAAGGTTGGCTGCCCGTGCCCGTCATTGAATACATCGCTGAGCGCCTTGGGATGCCTTACATCCGCGTCTATGAGGTGGCCACTTTCTACACGATGTACAACTTAGTCCCGGTCGGCAAATACCACATCCAGCTGTGCGGCACGACGCCGTGCATGCTGCGCGGCTCCGATGATGTCATGAAGGCGTGTAATGACTTCGGCATCCATAAAGGCAAGACCACGGAAGATGGGCTCTTCACGCTGACCGAAGTGGAATGCCTCGGCGCGTGCTGCAACGCGCCCATGGTGCAAATCAACGACGACTATGTTGAAGACCTGACCTATGACAGCATGACCTCGGTGTTGGAGGCGCTCAAGGCAGGCGGGCCAATCCCTGTTGGCCCACAGAATGGGCGTAAGGTGTCTGAGCCGCTTGGCGGGCCGCAGACGCTGACGGAGTTTGTGTAGGCCATGCTTCAAGATAAAGACCGTATTTTCACCAATCTCTACGGCACGCAAAGCTGGGACCTGGCTGGCGCGAAAAGCCGCGGAGATTGGGACGGGACGAAAGGCCTGATCGAAAAAGGCCAGGACTGGATCATAAACGAGATCAAAGAATCTGGCCTGCGCGGCCGCGGCGGCGCAGGTTTCCCAACGGGAATGAAGTGGTCCTTCATGCCCAAGGAACCGCCAGGCGGGAAACCGAGTTACCTGGTCATCAACGCTGACGAATCCGAGCCCGGCACCTGCAAAGACCGAGAAATCATGCGCCATGACCCGCATAAGCTGGTTGAAGGTGCGCTCCTGGCTGGCTTTGCGATGCGGGCTGTGGCTGCCTACATCTATATTCGCGGTGAGTACGTCTTTGAGGCACAGCGCCTGAATGATGCCATCGACCAAGCCTATGAAGATGGCTTGCTTGGCAAAAACGCTTGTGGGTCAGGCTTTGACTTCGACGTTTATGTCCACCGCGGCGCAGGGGCCTATATCTGCGGGGAAGAAACCGCACTGATTGAAAGTCTGGAAGGCAAAAAGGGTCAGCCAAGGCTGAAGCCGCCGTT
Source organism: uncultured Sphingomonadales bacterium (assembly GCA_937884085.1). Taxonomy (GTDB): domain Bacteria; phylum Pseudomonadota; class Alphaproteobacteria; order Sphingomonadales; family CAKZYD01; genus CAKZYD01. The sequence continues at coordinate 5,187 of CAKZYD010000073.1, forward strand.
CCCGGCCAATGTGTTTGTATTGGTCTGCGCGACCACCGTGAACAATGTTGAATCCATCGCGGTTGTACCAACAATCTTAAGGCGCAGCGCCAGCTGGTTCTCCTCCTTTGGGCGGCCCAATAACACCGGCACCAAGCTGTTTTGCGTCTCCGGACACGTCAACAAGCCCTGCAATGTGGAAGAGAGCATGTCGATCCCGCTGCGGGAGCTTATTGACAAGCATTGCGGCGGTGTACGCGGCGGCTGGGACAACCTCCTGGCCGTTATTCCGGGCGGCTCGTCTGTTCCGCTCATCCCCAAATCGATTTGCGACAATGTCTTGATGGACTTTGACGCTTTGAAAGAAGTGCAATCGGGACTTGGCACGGCGGCGGTCATCGTCATGGACAAAAGCACCGATATCGTCAAAGCGATCAGCCGGATCAGTTATTTCTATAAGCATGAAAGCTGCGGGCAGTGTACGCCGTGCCGCGAAGGAACAGGCTGGATGTGGCGCGTTATGGAGCGGATGGCCTCTGGCGAAGCAGAGCCGGAAGAGATTGATACCCTGCTGGAAGTTACCAAGCAGGTGGAAGGCCATACCATTTGCGCGCTTGGCGATGCAGCGGCTTGGCCCATCCAAGGTCTGTTCCGCCATTTCCGCCACGAAGTCGAAGCGCGCATTGAGCGCCGTATCGACGCTAATAAGATCGCCGCGGAGTAGCGTTGATGAGCGAAGACACCGTCACACTTTGTATCAATGACGAAGAGCTGGAGGTGCCGCGCGGCATCACTGTTCTGCAAGCGTGCGAAATGGCGGGCGCTGAGATCCCGCGCTTTTGTTACCATGATAGATTAAGTATCGCCGGTAACTGCCGGATGTGTTTGGTAGAATGGGTTGGCGCACCAAAGCCGCAAGCGAGCTGCGCACTGGGCGTGAATGACTTGCGTCCCAACCGTGATGGTACACCGCCGCATATCCGCACCGATAGCGAGACGGTCAAAAAAGCCCGCGAAGGGGTGATGGAATTCCTCCTCATCAACCACCCGCTGGATTGCCCCATTTGCGACCAGGGCGGTGAGTGCGATCTGCAAGATCAATCCATGTATTATGGCCGCGGCGGCTCGCGCTATACGGAGAATAAGCGCGCCGTTGATGAGAAATATATGGGCCCGCTGATCAAGACGGTCATGACCCGGTGCATCCACTGCACGC
>CAKZYD010000074.1 GCA_937884085.1 uncultured Sphingomonadales bacterium
AAAACAATGCGCCGCCCGCACTTCCCTTCCTATAACAAACACTGTCAAAGAGCATAAAAACACCGCCTAAGCCAGAATGGGCTGTCGGCGGCGCGAAATTTCCATATAGGTATTTTAGGCCAACAGGTCAAGCAATAGCTGTGCGTCGACACGCAGTTCGTTGTGGAAAAAGTGACGCAACTTTGCCTTTAGCAGAAGAGTCTCGCCAACGCATCAGCGCGGTCTACCTATGACTACCTGGATAGAAACGGGTCAGTAAGGCTTGCATGTTAACCACAGTCTGGGTTTATTGCCCATGGCATCGCAACATATTTTAGCACAAGGACAGCGTTCCGTTGGCTTTTTCTTATCGGCGTGATCCTCGGCTCGATCTGACGAGCGCCCTATTCCAGCCAGTTTGGTGGCGGCGCCTTGTTGTCTTTGCGGTACTGATCAGTGCGGCTGTTTCGGCCCTCACCTTTGGTGTCCCGACTGGCGAAGCGCCTTCCCTTCTTGTCAGTGATGCGACCGGGTTTGACGACGCCCTTGGCACCGCAGAGCAAGATAGAGATGAGACCGCCACAGATGCCACTCAGATTCAGACAGCGTTTGCACAAGAACATATAGACATCCTGACGCCGCAGATGCACGCCGCGCCAGCTACAATCACTTTAGCGCCGCGAGAAACCATCAGCGATGCCTTGATGCGCTCTGGCCTGTCTGCAGCGGAGACATTCGCTGCCATGGCGCCGCTGAAAAAAGTCTACAACGTCCGGCGCGCTAAGCCTGGGCTTGAAATCTCCGCCGTTACAACCGGTGGCGAAGCGCCAGAGCTGAAAGCGCTCACCTTGCGCGCAGACTTTGACACGCTTGTTCATGTTAAGCGCGTTGGCCGCCGCGCCTTCGAGGCTGAAGCAGTGCAATTGGAGACGCAGCGGCATACCCATATCGCGCAGGCTGATATCGACAACAGCCTCTATCTAACGGCTGAAGAAGCGGAGATGCCGGCGGCGACCATTGTCGCCCTCATTAAAGCCCTGAGCTACCGGGTCGACTTCCAACGCGAGATACGCAGCGGTGATGGCTTTCGTACGCTCTATCACACCAGTGAAGCGGCAGATGGCGCGACCCGGCCAGGCGATATTATCTATGCCGAGCTTGATTTAGGCGACCGCGTTGAACGGCTGTATCAATTCAAACACCCCAAGACGGGCCGGACCGACTATTTCGATGAAAAAGGCGAAAGCATGCGCCGGCTTCTCATGCGCACGCCCATTGATGGGGCGCGGCTGACATCATCTTTTGGCAAGCGCCGCCACCCCGTTCTGGGATATGTTAAATCGCACCCAGGCGTTGATTTTGGGGCACGCACAGGCACGCCAATTTATGCGGCGGGAGACGGCGTTATTGAGCGGGCCAATCGCTATGGCAGTTATGGCAATTATATCCGTATTCGCCATGTTCGCGGCTTTAAGACCGCCTATGCGCATCTCAGCCGGTTTGCCAAGGGCATGAAAGCAGGACGCAAGGTCCGCCAAGGGCAAGTCATCGGTTATGTTGGGGCTACGGGTCGCGTCACCGGCCCCCATCTTCATTATGAAGTCATACGCTCCGGCAAACGGGTGAACCCCATGCGGCTGGATTTGCCCACCGGGGAAGTTCTCTCAGGCGATGCATTGGCAGCGTTTAAAGTCCATATGGAAACCGTGAATGCCGCGCTTTTAGACCCAACTCCACGGGTACAGATGGCACAAAACGGGCCAAACGACCAATCTCGCTAAGCGGCCACACTCCGCGTTTCATCCACGGATAAGGTGAGGGCCCCGTCCCCATCGCGCGCGGCCACTGCGGCGCCATCGGGCAGTGCGCCAGATAAAATCATCTCAGCAAGCGGATCTTGGAGATAGCGTTGTACCGCACGCTTGAGCGGACGGGCACCATAGACCGGGTCATAGCCAACTTTGCCAAGCCAGATGCGCGCTGTCTCATCTAGCTGCAGCGTGATTTTGCGGTCCGCCAAGAGCTGCTCCACATGGGCAACCTGAATATCAACGATAGCGCCCATATGCTCTTGGCTCAGGCGGTGGAAGAGAATGGTTTCATCCAACCGGTTTAGGAATTCAGGGCGGAAGGCACCACGCACCACGTCCATAACGCCGTCGCGGACCGTCTCAATGTCCTGCCCATCAGGCATACCAGCAATCAGTTCCGCGCCAAGGTTGCTGGTCAGGATGATGAGAGTGTTTGAAAAGTCCACTGTCCGGCCCTGGCCATCTGTGAGACGGCCGTCGTCCAGGACTTGCAACAGGACATTGAACACATCGCGGTGGGCTTTTTCGACTTCATCAAACAACACCACTTGATAGGGCCGGCGCCGCACGGCTTCGGTCAATACGCCGCCTTCATCATAGCCCACATAGCCGGGAGGGGCGCCGATGAGCCGGGCCACGCTGTGCTTTTCCATAAATTCCGACATATCGATACGCACCAAAGCCGCATCATCATCAAACAGAAAATGCGCTAGTGCTTTGGTCAGCTCCGTTTTTCCGACACCTGTCGGGCCAAGGAAAAGGAACGAGCCAAGGGGGCGGCCTGGATCTTTCAAGCCAGCGCGGGCGCGGCGGACGGCTTTAGACACGGCGGTGATGGCTTCAGATTGACCAATCACGCGAGCGCCGAGCACGCTTTCCATAGCCATGAGTTTTTCGCGTTCGCCCTCCAGCATCTTGTCCACTGGAATGCCTGTCCAGCGCGAGACGACAGATGCAATATCTTGATCGGTCACCTCTTCGGCCACCATGGCGCCTTCATCAGCGGCCTCAGCATCCGACAATTGCTTCTCAAGCTGCGGAATGAGGCCATAGGCCAATTCACCAGCACGGGCCAGGTCTCCACTGCGCTGCGCTTGGTCTAACTGGACACGCGCGGCGTCGAGCTCTTCTTTGACCTTCTGTTCGGACGCAAGCTTGTTCTTCTCAGCCTCCCAACGCGCCGTAAGACCGGCGGATTCGCCTTCTAGATCCGCAAGCTCGGCTTCCAGGGTCTGCAAACGGTCTTTCGACGCGTCATCGCTTTCCTTTTTAAGGGCCTCTCGCTCGATTTTAAGCTGGATGATACGCCGGTCGAGACGCTCGATTTCTTCAGGTTTTGAATCCACCTGCATACGCAGGCGGCTGGCGGCCTCATCCATCAAGTCAATCGCTTTGTCCGGCAAGAAGCGGTCTGTGATATACCGATTGGAGAGATTGGCTGCCGAGACCAGCGCACTGTCCGTGATGCGCACACCGTGGTGGAGCTCGTACTTTTCTTTAAGGCCCCGCAGGATGGAAATGGTGTCTTCCACTGTGGGTTCGCTGACAACAACGGGTTGAAAGCGGCGTTCGAGCGCGGCGTCTTTCTCAACGTACTTGCGGTACTCGTTGAGCGTTGTGGCGCCAATGCAATGGAGTTCGCCCCGCGCCAACGCAGGCTTTAATAAATTAGACGCATCCATGGCGCCATCGGTTTTGCCTGCACCAACGAGCGTGTGCATTTCGTCAATGAAGAGGATCACTTCTCCGTCAGACGCGGTGACTTCCTCAAGCAACCCTTTAAGGCGCTCTTCAAATTCACCGCGGTATTTTGAGCCTGCGATGAGAGACCCCATGTCGAGCGCCATGATGCGCCGGTCTTTGAGGCTTTCGGGAACATCTCCATTGGCGAAGCGCAGAGCCAAACCTTCCGCAATAGCCGTTTTGCCGACGCCAGGCTCGCCGATGAGCACCGGATTGTTTTTGGTGCGGCGTGATAGGACTTGGATCGTGCGGCGAATTTCCTCGCCCCGCCCAATAACAGGGTCGAGCTTGCCATCTTTTGCCGCTTGGGTGAGATCGCGGGCAAAGCGTTTGAGTGCGTCATAGGCATCTTCAGCGCTTTGGGTGTCTGCTGTTCTGCCTTTTCGGATTTCATTGATCGCTGCGTTCAGGCCTTGCGGGGTTAGGCCAGCGTCTTTCAGAATTTCAGCTGCCTTAGTCTCGGTGGCCAAAGCCAGAGCAAGCAGGAGACGCTCTGTTGTGACGAACGAATCTCCGGCCTTTTCCGCTATCTCCTCGACACTGGTCAAAACCCGCGCAGTCTCGGGCTGCATATAAAGCTGCCCCGCTCCTGCGCCCTCTACCTTCGGGAGCTTGTCGAGGGCCTCTGTTACATTGGCAAGCGCTTGGTCAGGTCGGCCGCCTGCCTGGCGCATTAAGTTAGCACCCTGCCCTTCCGTATCATCAAGAAGCGCTTTTAGAATGTGTTCTGGTGTAAAGTTTTGGTGGTTTTCGCGCACGGCAATGGTTTGCGCTGCTTGTAAAATGCCGCGCGCGCGATCTGTAAACTTCTCTAGGTTCATCCTCAGTCCCCGCCAATATCCAGCGCCCCACATGGGCGCTTACCGACACAGTCTCAGACCGATATTGGTGTTGCCCTTATGCAACACAAGGGGTTGGAGGATAAAATTACAGCCCGGTCAGGCCGCTATTCCGCAGCGGCAATCTCTTCAGCGTCATCCGAAGACTCTTGAGGCTGGATGTCTGTACCCTCAACAGCCTCTACCTTTCGAGGCCGGCGTGCGCGACGCTTTGGCTTTGGTTCCTCTTCGTCACCATAGTCCTGATCGGCACTGTCGGCAGTCACTTCAGTGGCCTCTGCCTGATGTTCTGCATCTTCCGCGGCACGGGCGCGGCGCGAGCGCGACGGCCGTTTCATTGATGCCGCGTCATCGGCATCCGCTGCGTCATCTGCAAGCGGCTCAGCGGCCTCTTGGCTTTCTTCTTGCGCTGCACGCTGCTGGTCACGCTCCTCTTGGCGGGCCGCCCGCTGTGCATCGCGCTCATTGACAAGGCGCTGATAATGGTCGGCGAATTGAAAATAGTTTTCCGCCAAAATGCGATCACCGGATGACAGCGCATCACGCGCGAGTGACTTATATTTCTCAAGCAACTGCGGCGCATTTCCGCGCATACGCTGGTCGTTGCGGTTGCCGTCGTTTTTGCGGCCTTGGTTCTTACCGGAGTTGCGGCCGCGCGAGCGGCGCTGGTTTTGTCCATTCTTCATGAGAAGGTCTTTAATCCTGCAATTGCACTCAAATGTGCCATCCGTCGCAGCGAAGAACCGCGTCGGTTCATGTCAAACAACCGCATTTTCTAAGACTTCAAACCAGTACTCAAATAAGGAGCGATGGTGTTTTCCAGTGCGATGTTCGTTGGCTATGTGCTTTCGCCTCTTGGCGTGCGGTCAAACCCTGTCCGCTCTCAAGCACAAATAGACACTAGCCCGGCCAGGCTATGAATCCAAACCCTTTTTCCATTTCCTGCCAATTTTCTAAGGTGTGTGGCGCCTTGCCGTCACAGCGCGGTCCCGCCGTGCAAGATCTTTGTGCACTTCAATGCCAGAAAACGCAGCATTGAGAAGCAGCGTCACGCTTTGCGCTTGATCATGCCCAATTTCTAAGCACAACAGCCCGCCCTCTCAGATAACAGATGGGCTCCACTCTGCGATCAGCCGGTAAAAGCGCAGGCCGTCCATGCCGCCATCTAGCGCGATACTGGGCTCGCGCTCCATCGTAAAGGGTGCTGCGCCGGCAACCTCCTCGCTTCGCAAATACGGTGGATTGCTTATCAGCACGTCAAAGCCAGCGGCAGTCTGCAGCCAACCGGCCATATCTTCACACACCGCTTCAACTCGCTCCGCATATCCAAGCGCTTGCGCATTTTCTAATGTCAGTGCCAACGCCGATGGGGAAATATCAACACAGACGGCTTCGGCGAGCGGGAATTCAGACAGAAGCGCAAGGGTCAGCGCACCGCTGCCTGCGCCGAGATCGGCGATTTTGAGAGGCGCCTTGCGGTCACAGCGGGCGCAGACGGCTTCAATCAAGGTCTCGCTGTCGGGACGCGGCACTAAGACGTCCGGGGACACCTTAAGAGGCAGCGACCAGAATTCGGTCGTTCCGGTAATATGTGCAACCGGCTCACCAGCTTTGCGGCGCGCCAGCCCGGCTCGAAAGGCTGCCGCGGCGCCATCATCCACTGCCATATCGAGGTCAGCCAACAGCTCTAAACGCGGGCGCCCCAGAACATCAGCGAGCAAGAGTTCGGCGTCGAGCTGCGGCGATGGCGAACCTGCCTTTTGTAGCGATAGCGCGCCTTCGCTTAAAAGCAGGCGGGCGGGCTTAGCCAGCAGACATCTCCGCAAGTTTTGCCGCTTGGTCTTCGGTAATAAGCGCGCTCACTACATCGTCGAGGCCGTCTCCAGCCAGAACTTGGTCCAGCTTATGGAGCGTAAGATTGATCCGGTGGTCCGTCACGCGGCCTTGTGGAAAATTATAGGTTCGAATGCGCTCTGACCTGTCGCCGGAGCCGACTTGCGCCTTTCTGTCCTCGGCCCGTTCTGATTGGGCTTTTTCCCGTTCTAGGTCATAGAGCCGGGAGCGCAACACGCGCATGGCTTTGGCTTTGTTCTTATGCTGAGACTTTTCGTCCTGCTGGCTGACCACCAAGCCGGTCGGCAAGTGCGTAATACGCACCGCGCTGTCCGTGGTATTGACCGATTGGCCCCCAGGGCCGGAAGCGCGAAAGACATCAATGCGCAGATCCTTTTCATTGATGTCGACATCCACTTCCTCCGCTTCCGGCAGGACGGCAACGGTAGCGGCTGAGGTATGGATGCGGCCACTGGTTTCGGTTTGCGGCACACGCTGCACCCGGTGCACGCCAGATTCAAACTTCAGCCGGGCAAAGACACCTGCGCCAGAAACATTGGCGATGATTTCCTTATAGCCACCCACTTCGCCGGCGGAGATGCTGATGGCCTCCACGCGCCAACCTTGCACCTCGGCATAGCGCTGGTACATACGGTATAAATCGCCGGCAAAGAGTGCGGCTTCATCGCCGCCAGTGCCGGCGCGGATTTCCAAAATGGCGTTCTTCTCGTCAGCCATATCTTTCGGCAAGAGCTTGAGCGCCAGGGCTTTTTCGCGGCCCGGGATATCTTGCTTGAGCATCGTG
>CAKZYD010000075.1 GCA_937884085.1 uncultured Sphingomonadales bacterium
GCCATGGGCGTGGTCGATGCTTAGCGCGCCGTCCGTATAGGTGTCTGGCTGGCTCAATAAGAGAGTGAAGGAGAGGTCGGTTTTCATAAACCCATCGCGGCTCGACATGATGGCATTGTCAAAATGCCGCCCATAGGTGCCGCCGATGGGCGTTTTGCTAATGCGCAGCGTGGAAACCTTCTTGGGCAAAGCGGCTGCTTGAAAGTCTGGATTGCTGCCAATCGCAGTCATCAAAAAGCGCGCTAGGTTTGCTCCATCACGCGTCGATAGGTCCGCTTGGCTATTGTCTTTCACATTGGCGGCTATCGAGCCCGCTGTTTGCCGCCCATCCACCCAGCGCATGCGTTGGAGCAGCTGCTGCGCTTCGGTCAGTTTCGCTTGGTCGAGTATGGACGCGATAATCACAAAACAAGCACCGCCAAATCATGCGCGCTCAGAAATAGCTTGATAATGAGAGGCACTTTAACCACCTTGCGAGTCAATTGAACTCAAAGGGAAAGTGATAGGCAATGCCCCCATCAGCAAATCCATGGAGCCAAATTGGTTTAGCCGCTCTTTTAGCAGGAACAACCGCGCTGACAAGCTGTGGGGAAACCCAGCCTGTTGACGCAGAAGCGCCGACCGAAACTGCGGAAACAGCTGCGGCCCCTGCGGCCCCGGCTGCGCCAGCCGATGATGTGGCTGCGCCGGCCGTTCCGCAGGGCGGTGAAGGTGAAGGCGGTGTTGCCATTGAAGCCGCAGCTTACGACCCCGTCGTCTATGGCTCGGCCATTGCTATCGCCAAAGCGCATATTCTAGCAGCGCGCGACGCCTATGCCGCTGGTGAGACGGAATCCGCTGGTGAGATGTTCGCGCACCCCGCATCGGAAGTGCTTGCGGATATGCAGCCTATTTTTGAAGGCCTTGGCGTGGAGCCTTTTTCTGACTTGTTTCTTGATGCGTCCGATGCAGTGTTCAATGGCGCTCCAGAAAGCGACATCGTTGCACGGACGGAGACAATATTGGCGGCTTTGACCGCAGCAGGCACCAAGGCGCCGAAAAGCGACGCCAGCGCTGGTGATGTTGCCGTCGGCGTGGTGACGGACCAAGTCGACCGAGCCGCGGACATGTATGCCATCGCCAAGGAGAACGCCTATTACGGCTCCTATCTGGACGGGTATGGCTTCTACAAAGCAGCCGCAGATGAGTTCGCTGCTGGAAAGGACGCAATTGAAGAAGCGCGGCCAGACCTTATTCCGGTTATCGAGGGCGTTCTCTCTAGCCTCTCCAAGGCCTATCCGATTGCGACCTTACCAGATACGATGCCGACGGAACCGGGCGAGCTCATTGCCCAGGTCTCGGAGTTGAAGCTGGCCATCTAGGCTCCTTTACCGTCATGCTGGACTTGATCCAGCATCTCGTTCACGTGAGGCTTCGGCCGGCTGCACTAGGTCCTGAATCAAGTTCAGGACAACGGCTATTTCTTTTGCGAGTCGTCAAAAGATTCCACCCAATGGCGCACTAGATGGTGCGCGATGGCCATGTCCGGCGGAACGGCGATGGGAGCCTCAGGGTCACCCGCTAAAGCAGCGCGTGCGTCTTCAACGCTAACCCAACGGGCATCATCCAGCTCTTCTTTGTCAATATTGAGCATATCCTCTGCCGCCTCAGCGAGGCAGGCAATCATGATAGAGTGCTCAAAGGGCCAGGCTTGGCTGGAGACATAGTCGACGCGGCTGCTATGGATTCCGGCCTCTTCATGCAGTTCCCGCCGCACCGCTTCTTCTAAGCTCTCGCCATGCTCTAAAAAGCCAGCCAGGGCGGAGTACATCTTTGGCGGGAATCGATGTTGGCGGCCAAGCAAGCATTTTTCGCCCTTATGAGCCAGCATGATGACGACAGGGTCGTTTCGGGGATAATATTCCATGGCGCAATCATCGTTTGTGCATTTTCGCAGCGCGCCGCCCTTTAATATCAGTGTGCGTGTGCCGCAATTGCCGCAATAGCGGTTCTTTAAATGCCAGCTCATCATCGACCGGGCGTGCCCTATGATGGCCAAGTCCGGCCCATGCATTTGCATAGCGATGGTGCGCACATCGATGAAGCTATAGCCAACATCTTGCAGCTGCGCCGCCTCTTGGTCGAGCACATCGATGGCAAAGACCGGCGTGTCGCCCTTCAGGCCGAGAAACAGCGTTGTCATATTATTTTCAAGCGCAATGGGCACTTCAGCGCTTTTCAAATAGGCCGGCGAGAGTGACGGATGCGTCAGCATGGCCACTTTCAAATTATGGAGGCCGACAAAGCGGGCCTTGGGGCTCTCCATCTGCTCAATAAGCCATAGCGCGTTGGTGCGCTCGCGCTCACAACGCTCTAGGCCACCCATGTTGAACGGAATATGCGCGCTTAAGTCGTGCGCCATAGGGTTTTCCACTACAAATTTCTCTAGTCCCGACCGCGCCGTGTCTTGCACTTTTCATCACTTTTCACAATATAGGAGTTGGGAGGTCGGAGACGGGCGAGCCCTTCGCCAACCCGGTCAGGTCCGGAAGGAAGCAGCCGTAACGAATTCGGTTTGAGTCGTTTCCGCCTCCTCTTTTATTCTCTATACTCTTCGCAATGTCCGAGTCTTCCATGCCCGTTGGCGCTGAGCCGTATCGCGTTCTTGCCAGAAAGTATCGCCCCCAGACGTTTGAAGCGCTGGTCGGGCAGGATGCGATGGTCCGCACCCTCAGAAACGCCATTGAAACCCAGCGGCTTGCCCATGCCTTCATCATGACCGGCGTGCGCGGCGTCGGCAAAACCACGACGGCGCGGCTGATAGCGCGGGCGCTTAATTGCATTGGCCCTGATGGCACTGGCGCGGAAACCATTACCCCCTGCGGCCAATGTGAGCACTGCCAAATGATTGCCGGTGGCACGCACCCTGATGTGATTGAAATGGATGCGGCCAGCAACACCAGCGTCAATGACGTGCGCACGATTATCGAGAACGTGCCATATGCCGCCGCATCAGCCCGCTATAAAATCTACATCATCGATGAAGTGCATATGCTGTCGAACAGTGCGTTCAACGCTTTGTTGAAGACGCTGGAAGAGCCACCACCCCATGTGAAGTTCATCTTCGCCACGACTGAAATCCGCAAAGTGCCGGTCACGGTGCTCAGCCGCTGCCAGCGCTTTGACTTAAAGCGTATTGATGAAGACCAGCTAGCCGCGCATTTCCGCAGTGTTTGCGACCAAGAGGGGGTTGCTATTGAAGATGAGGCCCTGGCGCTACTGGCGCGGGCGGCGCAAGGCTCGGTGCGCGATGGGCTATCGCTGCTCGACCAAGCCATTGCCCATGCGGGCGGCAGCATCGAGGCGGCGCAAGTACGGGCTATGATTGGTCTCGCTGACCCCGGCCATGTGGATGCGATTGCAGAAGCTTGCTTTGTCGGCCAGCCAGACGCAGCGCTGACGGCATTTGCCACCTATTATGAAAATAGTGGCGACCCGATTGTGCTGGTCGAAGCGCTTTTGGATTTGACGCATCGGCTAACCAAACAAAAGGTGTTTCAAGAGTCCGGTCACCCGCTTGCAGGTAAATTGAGCGTGCCGGCGCTCAACACAGCCTGGCAAATCCTGTCCAAAGGTCTGGCTGAGGTGCGCAGCGCCAGCAGAGCGGCGCAGGCAGCGGAAATGCTTTTGGTGCGCCTCGCCTATGCGGCGACCTTGCCAAGCCCGGCAGACTTGGCCAAGGCCGCCCAATCGAACGGTGCCACCCAGGCCCCGCCAACGCTGCCGCCTATTGTCGAGAAGCCTGTTATCGAGAAACCCAGTGTCAGTACCGCCACCTCTGGAGCAGCAGCGGTGCAAGCGGCTGCAGCGCAGCCAGCGCCTGTGGAGAGCTCTGCGCCAGAGCCGGCAAAACCCATGTTGCGGCTGGTTGAGCCGGATGCTGATGAAGGAGCGGCGCTTGACCAATTCGAAGCCCTGGTGCAACGCCTCGACGACAGTATGGAAGGCATTTTGGCGTATAAACTGCGCAATGCCATGCGCCTCGTGGCCATCGATATGCAGGCTGGCACGCTGCGGCTTGCGCCAACCGCCGCGCCGGACGGCCAGTTCAAATCTGACTTAATGGCGGCCTTGCAAAACCTGTTTGGGCAGGCCTGGACGCTTCACTATGAAAAAGACAGTGCCCATCCCACTCTGGCGGAGCGCTCTGCCGCGCGGCAAGCTGAAATTGAAGCGCGGGCGAAATCCAATCCTGGCGTGAAGGCCGCCTTGGAGATGTTCCCAGGCGCGCAAATAACAGCCGTTCGGTCCTTAACCCGCCCGGACATTGCCGCGCATCCCCCTTTGCAAACCGCGCCAGATGGCTATGAAGTGCTCCCAGATTCCGCCTATGAAGACGATATGGATGACATCCATCCCTTTGACCCTGAACTGCCCCAAGACAATGATTGAAAGCGCCGCGTCATGAAAAACCTCATGTCCATGATGAAACAAGCCCAGGAAATGCAGGAGAAAATGCAAGAGAAGATGGCCTCTCTGCAGGATGAGCTTGAGGCCATGAGCGTCGAAGGCGCAGCGGGGGCGGGGCTCATCAAGGTGACGGCCAATGGCAAAGGCATCATCAAGTCTATCTCCGTAGACCCAAGCCTTGTCGACAAGGAGGAGATTGATGTGTTGGAAGATCTCATTGTGGCCGCTTGCAATGATGCAAAAGGCAAAGCCGAAGAGGCCAATCAAGAGAAAATGGCGGATCTAAGTGCGGGCCTGCCCTTGCCGCCGGGTATGAAACTGCCATTTTAGGCCGTAAACTCAGACATGGAGATGCCCGTGACGCTGCCTAAAACGAAGCCTGGCCAGGCGCTAGGCCCGCTTTCAAGGCCTCTTCTGCCCAAAATCCATTTCTGGGCCATCCCGGGCGTCTCCATGTCTGGGTTTACGGCCTGAACGTCTATGGCTGCCTCGCCTGAAATCGATGACCTTATTCAAGTTTTGGCGCGGATGCCGGGCCTTGGGCCGCGGTCCGCGCGCCGGATGGTGCTGCATCTCCTCAAGAAGAGAGAGACCGCGCTAAAGCCCATGATACGGGCGCTTGAATCCGTCGATGCAAACATGGTCGAGTGTGAAATCTGCGGTAACGTAGACACGCGCAGCCCCTGCGGTGTTTGTACCGATAGCCGCCGCGATGAGCGCCTTTTGTGTGTAGTGGAAGACGTTGCCGACCTCTGGGCGCTGGACAAAGCGGGGGCCTTTGATGGCCGGTTCCACGTGCTTGGCGGCACGCTCTCGCCGCTTGATGGCATCGGGCCGGATGACTTGCGCATTGATAGCCTGTGCCGCCGGGTGGAAGAGGGCGTCGTGGAAGAAGTGGTTCTGGCCCTGTCAGCGACTGTGGATGGCCAGACCACGGCGCATTATGTGCGCGACAGGTTAGAGCCTTATGGTGTTTCGCTCACATCCCTCGCGCACGGCGTCCCCGTTGGCGGCGAGCTCGACTATCTGGATGAAGGCACGCTGCATCAAGCCATGCGGGCCAGGCGGCCTGTCGCCTTGAGTGATGCTTGACGCACCGCCAGCGGGCTCTTACCTCCTAGTCAGATGAAAACCTCAGGATAAGGTGAGCCCTCGTGGCCATTTTAGAGATTGTTGAAGTCCCCGACCCGCGGTTGAAGACCGTCAGCACCCCTGTAGAGGCTGTGGATGACGACCTGCGCGCGCTGCTGGATGATATGCTCGAGACGATGTATGCCGCGCCTGGCATCGGCCTCGCCGCCATTCAAGTAGGCGTGCCCAAGCGCGCGCTGGTGATTGACCTGCAGGAAAATGAAGGCGAGAGAAACCCCCGCTATTTCGTGAACCCAGACGTCATCGAGGCGTCAGAAGAGCTAAACACCTATCAAGAAGGCTGCCTGTCTATCCCGGAGCAATATGCCGATGTGGAGCGCCCCGCCCGCGTGACTGTGCGCTATCTGGATTATGATGGAAAAGAGCAGGTGGAAGAGATGGATGGCCTGCTCGCCACCTGCATCCAGCATGAGATTGATCACCTCAATGGCGTTGTGTTCGTGGACCATCTCTCGCAGCTGAAGCGCAAAATGATTTTGAAGAAACTTCAAAAAGCCCGCCGAGAAGCGGCGCCTGCCTAGCGGCTATTAGGCCCCAGCTTCTATAGCGGGGCGGTCCACATAGACCACGCCGTGGCCGTCAGGCTGCACCTCCTCCATGCATGCCGCGAGGGACGAGGCGGCCACCAAAATAATAAGGGCCAAACGCATCTTTCGTCTCCTTCCGTCTAAGACATCTTGAGCGAAGGCTACCCAAGTGTGCTTGAATGGAGCCTGAAGGTTAAATTCAACTTTGGTTAAGTTTTACGAAAAGCAGGCGCCATATGGGGCGAAGCTGATACGTCCTTAGGGTGATTGAAACAAAGAAGTTAATGGCGGAGTTTGGGACATTGCGGACATTGGCCGATACTTCCTGGTGGAAATCCATCAACCCCGCTATTCTCTTCAGATGGCTCTACTTGAACAGGTTAACGAAGCATAGGGTTGGGCTGGCCTCGAAGCAAAACAGCTTTTGGCTAAGAACGATTTCGGGAACCTTATCCTAAGTGATAAAGACTTCCGTTGCTGGCGGATATGTCCAGAGGAACTTTCTTGTGAAGTGGTGGCAGATAATCATGCGAGTTTCGCTAAACTGCTTGATACTCAAGAGTTTTCCGCCGACTGGAAAATGTCTGGGCTAGTCGATTTGGCCTATAAAAGCTTGGGAAGGTTGGAGCCTGATCAAGTCTACTACCTGGTTATTCCGGCTGTTCTGGGTGGCAGCTACGATGTCAAAAACATCAAAAAAATTTCGATTATGGAGCTTGTGAGCACGGCTGGAAGTCTTGCAAAGCAAATCAAAGACCTTCCAGATGGTAATGCGGTTGAGCTGGTTATCAAAGATTAGAGACGAAGGGCAGCTCAGGGCTCGCAGCACCCTGATCAACCGTGGATTGCCCTTCAAGTCGGGCTATGACCTGATGCTGGATGTCCGCTATGG
>CAKZYD010000076.1 GCA_937884085.1 uncultured Sphingomonadales bacterium
ACAATCGGAAATTGTGGATGCCCTCACCACTGCAGCGCGCACCATTGAGCGCATGACCGGGATCTATGACCAGGCCACACAAGCGGTTTTAAATCGAAATATTTTATCGCCAAAAGAAGACGCCAACGACGATCAGATCGCGCATTGATCAGCGTCCTTTTGCGCAAGGCGGACTGAGGCCCAGCACTAGACTGACTGGGTAGTGCTAAAGCATCTTAAATGAACACAAAGATGTCCATACGAGTCTGTCAGAGCATTAAGACACGCTCCCGTATCGCTCCGGCAACTGTGTCTGGGTCCAAATCTGGCTCAAAATTGGCGCCTTTGGGAACGACGGCACTTGCATCCGGCCGCACCTCTTTTGCCCTATCAAAAAACGGCCAGAGCAC
Source organism: uncultured Sphingomonadales bacterium (assembly GCA_937884085.1). Classification (GTDB taxonomy): domain Bacteria; phylum Pseudomonadota; class Alphaproteobacteria; order Sphingomonadales; family CAKZYD01; genus CAKZYD01. The sequence goes on from CAKZYD010000076.1 coordinate 390, forward strand.
GTCATCTTGAGCGCACATGATTAAGAGCGGCGCTTTGATCGCTTTATAATGCGCAGTAAAATCCTGATCCCAAACTGCGTTATAGCTTTTAACGCGGCCCTGCCATGCACGCATCATATCCCACATCTCCCGATGGTAGAGATCGACGTCATGATGTGCGCCAAGATTATACAGATAATGCCAGTTGTCCATCAGGTAGCCGCCTGAAACAGTTGGCGTGAAGGGCGTGCCAAAGACTTTGGAAAACTCTATCCGCTCCTCAGCAGTCAAGGGAACGGGACCGATGAGCGTGACGGTTTCTGCTAGATCAGGATAGCATGCTGCCATTTCACAGCCGATGCAGGCCCCCGTGTGATGGCCAACGATATGGACCTTATCGCCCGCGACGGCTTTTACGGCTTCGACGAGCCAGTCTACATAATCACCCATGGCGGGATCACCAGACGGATCGAAACTGCCGCCAAAGCCAGGCGTATCAAAGGCGTAGTGCGGACCAATATCACCAAGCTGGCCTATGACTTTCAGCCACATCTTTGAAGAACTGGCCGTCTGATGGAAATAGACGATGGGCGTTCCAGACGCCCCGCCTGGCGCGTGACGATAGTGTATTTGGCCGCCAGAGACATCCACATAGGCGCATTTAACTGTCATGGTGATGGCCTTTCCCTCAATGATCGCCAATAGATATTACAGATTGGCATACTATATTGCATACAAAATGCAACTGGATTAACTGGCTTGGAGGATGAGATGACGTTAGCAGAGGCCTTCGAAACGCTCAGAAACGCGTTGGCAACGGGGGATTTAGAGGGCTTTTACGGCCTTATTCTTCCAGAAGCCCATATTTTGGACGAGGATTTGCCCTTCGCAGGCGACAAGGCCGCCTTTCAGGATCATATCAGCTTCCATGGCCCCGATAACTGGGAAGGCTTTGGCTGGATCCCACGCGATTTACGCTTTTTCCAACAGCGAGGCACTGGCTCGGTGGTTGGATACTCCACCTTTCGCGGCAAGCCAAGAGATGCGGGCTATCGGATCCGCCCGATGATGTTCAGCCAAGGCTGGCGCAAAGCCGATGGGGATTGGAAACTTGCCCTTTGGCATCAAAGCCCCATCGTCGGTCACGTCACCCGCATTTCGCCAGCTTAGATAGGGAGACAAGAACGATGGATCAGAAAACACTTATCCAGGCATTCCGGGCCGCATTCTCCGGCCAGCTTGAAACCAAAGCCTCAAACAGAGACGCGATTGCCGCCTTTCTGCATGACGAAGCGACGATCATAGTCGACGATCTTCCCTACCCGCTCGACAAATCTGGTTTTTTTGATCACCACGACTTTCACGAGGCCGGCTTATGGGACAAACGCACCCTGTCGATCATTGACCTGACAGCTGACGTCTACGACACCGCTGATGGCAAGGCTGGCCTTCTTTTTGGCCGCTATAATTTTCGCGGCAAGCCAGCAGATGCTGGCTTTCGCCAAAGACCCGGCCATGTGTCAGCCACATGCGTTTGGGACGGCGAGATCTGGCGCGCCCTTAACTTACACTTTAGCCCCTTGTTCGCGCAGGTTCTGGACGCTTCGCCAGGCTAAGCCGACCACCCATAGCGCAACAGGAAAAACGCCCTCATATCAGGCAGTATCTGCGGCATTTAAATGTTTCAGCACCCAGCGGATATGGGACACGAAGGTGGCGGCGGCTGCGTGCGTATCCCCCTCGATAATGGTTTCGTGGATCCGCTTGTAATTGAGGATGTACTGTTCCCAATGAATACCAGTGACTTTCTCGGCAAGCAGGATCGTATAAAACCGGATATACGGTCGACGGTAAAAGAAATCGACGAACTGATTGCCGGAGATTCGATTGACCTCCACGTGGTACATATAAAGCGCCGTCACAAAATCGCGCCCATGTCGGCGATCCCAGGCTTCGGTAATGTGGCTAAAACAGACTTCTAGCGCAGCGACATGCTCCGGCTCATCCATCTTCTCCGTCGCTAGCCGGACACCCAGGGCGCAGATGCTTTCCGTAAACTCCAAGAAGTCGAATAGCTGCTTAGTCGACAACCGGCGGATCTTAGCGCCGCGGTTGGGGGTTATCTCCACCACGCCTTCCCCGGCCAAGACATGCAAGGCTTCCCGCACAGGGGCGCGGCTGACGCCATATTGTTCTGCCAAATCGGCCGCTATTAGCCTTTGGCCATGGGCATAGCTGCCTTTGGACACCCCATCAATAATGCTATCGACGACATAGGCGACCAAAGATTGCTGATCCTCTGGCGGCGTCGTCCGCCCGACCGGTGTCTCGTCTGAAAACATCTGCTCTCCGAAATTCCTCGTCCTGATACGGCATTTCTGTCTGCTTTGCCAAGGTGCGTCACCGTCACGGACCGCGAGTGCGACACGCCGCTTGTCATAGCATACGAAATTACATACAAAAAAGTAAGGCAATCTGATAGTATCCAAGGAATAAGGTGAACACGCATGGCAACAAAACCGCAATCTGAGTTGGACACAAGCGGCCCTTTGATTAAGCAGCTTACGCAGCTGCTAGGCGCCGACGGCGTCATCCTAGACGAAGGTCAACGCAAGCTCCTGAGCACTGACCTGAGCTTTCGTCCAAGTGAAATTGCGGACATCGTGATAGCGCCGGACACCGTCGATGGCCTCAGCCACGCGGTAGAAGCAGCCACAAAGGCTGGCTACGCCATTGTCCCGCGCGGCGGCGGCATGAGCTATACATCCGGATACACCCCTGAAAACCAGCAATCCGTGCTTATCGACATGAAGCGGATGAACAAAATCATCGAAGTGAACACCGAAGACATGTACGTCACGGTTGAAACGGGCTGCACGTGGAAAGAACTCTATGAGGCGCTGGCCCCAAGCGGTGTGCGCACGCCATATTGGGGCCCCTTGTCTGGCCAATATGCCACAATCGGCGGCGCACTGAGCCAAAATAGCCTGTTCCATGGGTCTGGCATACACGGCACCGTGGCCGATAGCGTAATCGGGCTGAAAGTTGTGCTCGCCGATGGCACCGTTGTCACAACAGGATCAGGCGCGCATAAAAATTCTAACCCCTTCTGGCGCCATTTTGGCCCAGACATCACCGGCCTCTTCACCGCTGATACAGGCGCCTTCGGGGTGAAGGGCGTTGCCACGTTGCGGCTCGTCACGGTGCAAAAGGAAACGGGCTATCTGAGCTACCGCTTTGATACGCTAGAGCAGATGCTCACCGCCCAAGCCCGCATTGCAAGACTTGGCATTGCCAGTGAATGCTACGGATTTGACCCTTATTACAATGCAGGCTTTGAAAAGCAGGGCATCACCTTTGAAGAGGGCCTGTCCAAAGTTGGCCAAATTGCCCGCAAAGGCGGCCTGAAGGGCCTTAAAAATGCAGCGAAGGTTGCCCTGGGGGGTAAGAAAATCCTGAAAAACGTGGACTATTCTCTGCATATGACGCTGGATGGCCATACTGAGCGCGTCGCAGCCGAGCATGTCGATATTGCCGCGGAGATCTGCAGCGAAGAAGGCGGGTCGGAGATGGCAAACTCCATCCCCGTCGTCTTCCGCGGCGCCCCCTTTGGCGGCGTCCGCACCATTCTGCTGGGTTCCGAGGGGGAGATTTGGATCCCTGTGCATGGCTTCTTCCCGCTGTCAAAAGCCGTGCCCGCCGCCGCCGCGACAGAGAAATTCCTGGCCGAGCGCAAAGACCTGATGGACCAATGGGGCATCAAGACCAGCTACTTGACCTGTTTTGCTGGCGCGGAGTTCGTGATCGAACCAAGCTTTTATTGGGAAGACGAGTTGGGCGAGTTCCGCCTGTCTTTGATCGAGCCTGAATTTGCAGAAAAGTGGAAGAACATTCCCGCCAATGAAGCGCGGCGAGAGGTAGCGCTTAAACTGCGCGATGAGCTTCGCGATCTGTTTGACGAGCTGGGCGGCCTGCACCTCCAAATCGGGCGCTATTACCGCTACACAGACATCATGAACAATGAGGGCCTGCAAAAAATGGTGCGCGGCGTCAAAGATTTGGTGGACCCAGATGGCAAGATGAACCCAGGGTCTCTTGGCCTACATTAAACGCGAGAAATGATCGAAAACCGAGCCTGCTGAGCGCAGACTATCGGCAACAGCAGGCTCGTTAGAAAATGATTTCAAAAAGGGGGCGTAAAGCATGACAGAGCGCATCGAGTGGGGAAAATTCTCCATCTACCATTATGACGAAACCGATCTGGAGCGTGAGCCAGACTTGGAGTTTCCATTCGTTCCAGGATCGAAATTTCGCGCAGCCAATATTGGCATTGATGAGCCCGCTGTTCAGATCAACCTAGAGGATTTCTACAAGGGCACAGACATTCCATGGACCCTGTCCCATGACGAAGTGCATTATGTCATCTCAGGCGAATGCGAGATTGAATATCATCTCCCCCCGCTCATGATTGAAACCGGCAAAGTCATCGCAAAAGCAGGCAGCACCTATTATATGCCGCGCGGCTGCAGAGTTGTATGGCGCACCTTATCGGATGAACCTTTCCGGCACCTTTGCATCTGCTTCGGCAATCCCGGCTACCCCATCCCAATAGTGCGTTCAAAGCAGACCCAGTAAAGCGGGTGGTGTCAGTCAAACGGGAAATCGTCTCAGTTTCCCAAAAAGGCGGCGTTTTCATGCAGCCGTCTGCGCAAGCTGATGCCACTCCGAGAGCGCTTCGGTTCGGTAGACTTTGAAAACTGGGCGGCTGTTGAGGTGTCTGTCTCCGTTGAAATGATTGTAGAGCGAGGGATGCATTACGGCGAACTTTTGAAGGTTGCGCATCCGCCTGATCTCTCGCTCTCGTCGCCGGAATGGCAAGTGGCTGTTTTCTGCACTATTGTTGAGATGCCGACCCGTTTTTTGGCCCTGTTGGTTGCCGATTTCACGCATGGCAGCGCCGTATGATTTGAGCTTGTCAGTCACTATGATTTGCGGGTTTCCATAGCGCTTCATCGCCTTCTTCAAGAACCTCAATGCCGCAGTTTTGTTACGTTTCTTGCTGGCATACGCCGCCAAGACTTCGCCCTCATGATCTACAGCCCGCCATAGGTATGAGTTTCGCCATTGATCTTTACGAACACCTCATCGAGGTGCCATCGCCA
>CAKZYD010000077.1 GCA_937884085.1 uncultured Sphingomonadales bacterium
GATGGCATTCGTTTGCTTGCGAAGGGGGAAATCTCCGCATCTTTGAAGCTTGTTGCGGTCGGCCTTGAAAACTGGGGCGGAAGTTCTGGTTTGCAGGCGGTTATCAATCCGGGCTACTTCTTCCGGATCTCTACGGTGATTACACTGCTGGGCGGCACGATGTTCCTTATGTGGCTGGGCGAGCAAATCACCAGCCGCGGCGTTGGAAACGGCATTTCGCTGAGCATCTTTGCCGGTATTGTGGCTGAGCTGCCAAAGGCGCTCGGCGCTACGTTAAGCCTGGGCCGGACGGAATCCAGCTTTGGCGCCATCGGCGTCATTGTGCTCATGGCTTTGGTTGTCGGCGTCATCATGGGGATCGTGTTCTTTGAGCGCGCCCAGCGCCGTATCCGCATTCAGTACCCCAAGCGCCAAGTCGGCAATCGCATGTTTCAAGGCGATACCAGCCACTTGCCCCTGAAGATCAACACTGCCGGCGTTATCCCGCCGATCTTTGCCTCGTCTATCTTGCTCATGCCGCTCACCTTGGCGAATTTGTCTGCCTCTGGTGGTCCTGAGTGGCTCACGCTCATCACCACGAACCTGTCGCACGGCTCACCGGTCTACATCACCGTTTATGTGGCGATGATTATCTTCTTCTGCTTTTTCTATACGGCAGTCGTTTTTAACCCAGAAGAAACGGCTGATAACCTTAAGAAATATGGCGGCTTCATTCCCGGCATTCGTCCAGGGAAGCGCACGGCAGAATATCTTGATTTCGTGCTCACCCGCATTACCGTCGTCGGCGCGATTTACCTCGCTGTCATCTGCGTCATCCCGGAAATCCTCATTAGTCGCTACAGTGTCCCCTTCTACTTTGGTGGGACTAGCCTTTTGATCGTCGTCTCCGTCACAATGGACACGGTAAGCCAAATTCAAGGGCACCTTGTGGCCCACCAATATGAAGGGCTTATCAAAAAGTCACGACTGCGGGGGGGACGGAAGTGAACATTATATTGTTGGGGCCGCCAGGCGCTGGGAAGGGTACCCAGGCACGGCGTATTGAAGATTCGCGCCACATGGTGCAGCTGTCGTCCGGTGATATGCTGCGTGAGGCTGTTGCCGCTGGTACGCCCGTAGGGCTGAAGGCAAAAGAAGCCATGGAAGCCGGGGCGCTCGTCACAGATGAGATTGTCATCGGCATTATTTCAGACCGGATTGACCAGCCGGACGCGCAAGACGGTTTCATCCTCGATGGCTTCCCGCGCAACATAGCGCAGGCTGAAGCGCTGGATGTGTTGCTCGCCGAAAAGGACCTCAGCTTAGACCGTGTCGTGGAAATGAAGGTTGATGATGAAGCGCTTGTGCGCCGCGTCACTGGCCGCTTCACCTGCGCTGACTGCGGGGCAGGCTATCATGATAGCTTCAAACCGACGAAGGTTGATGGGTCTTGCGATGAGTGCGGTAGTACCAACTTTAAGCGCCGCGCGGATGACAACGCGGAAACGGTGCGCGACCGCTTGAAAGTGTATCACGGGGAAACCGCCCCACTGATTGAATATTATAGTGAAAAGGGCCGGCTGGTAAGCATCGACGGCATGGCCCCGATAGACGATGTCACTCGGCAGATTGTGTCTGCTTTAGACGGAGTTTAATCTGTCAAGGAAAATCTTTGGATGCGATATTGACGAAACCGCTTTCAGGCCTATACTGCGCCGCTTTCCGCAGGATGAGTCGGCAATTGGCCTGTACCAAAGCGTGTAACGTCAGCGTTGGGACAGAACCATAGGAGCGCCGTGATTTGGGGCTCTGTAGATAGGAGACAATGGCGTGGCACGTATTGCAGGCGTCAACATACCATCGAATAAGCGGGTCGAAATTGGCCTGACCTATATTCATGGCATCGGCCGGACGAAGGCCAAGGAAATTTGTGAGAAGTTGAACTTCGGCCAAGAGCGCCGGGTGCACGACTTGTCCGATGGCGAAGTGTTGCAAATCCGCGAGTTGATTGACGCGGAATATATCGTCGAAGGGGATTTGCGCCGGGAGGTGGCCATGAACATCAAGCGCCTGATGGACCTGGCCAGCTATCGCGGTCTGCGCCATCGCCGGGGCCTGCCTGTGCGCGGACAGCGGACACACACAAATGCACGCACCCGCAAGGGTCCAGCAAAACCCATTGCTGGTAAGAAAAAGTAGGACTTAGCCGATGGCAAAAGAACAAGGCCGCGTTCGGCGCCGTGAACGCAAGAATATTTCCAGTGGTGTTGCGCACGTAAACGCCTCTTTTAACAACACCATGGTGACCATCTCGGACGCTCAAGGAAACACGATTTCTTGGTCTTCCGCCGGGTCGCAAGGATTTAAGGGCTCGCGCAAATCAACGCCTTATGCAGCGCAGGTGGCTGCTGAAGATGCTGGTAAAAAGGCGCAAGAGCACGGCATGAAGACACTGGAAGTGGAAGTAAAGGGTCCGGGGTCTGGCCGCGAATCCGCGCTACGTGCGCTGCAAGCGGTTGGTTTTACCATCACGTCGATACGCGATGTGTCGCCCATTCCGCACAACGGGGTGCGCCCGCGCAAACGTCGCCGGGTTTAACGGCACCATATTTTACCCGCCTGGCTGGGAGGCCCGGTGGAGCACAGCCGCTTGCGCCATATTGAGCAAGCGGCATTGGCATATAAAAAGCAAAGGAACGCTCTCAGGTGATACACAAGAACTGGCAAGAACTCATTAAACCGACCGGCCTTGATGTGGAAGAAGGCGTGCGTGGCTCCAACCGGGCCAAGTTTACCGCTGAACCTCTAGAGCGCGGCTTCGGAATGACGCTTGGCAATTCGCTGCGCCGTGTGCTGCTGTCGTCTCTGCAAGGCGCCTCAGTGACGTCCGTTCAAATAGACGGCGTATTGCATGAATTCTCGTCCATCAATGGTGTTCGCGAAGACGTTACGGACGTTATCCTGAACATCAAGCAATTGGCACTCAAAGTGCACTCTGATGGTGAAAAGCGCCTGAGCCTGAAAGCAACGGGCCCCGGCGAAGTCCGCGCCAGCCAAATCGCTGAGACGGCTGACGTGGAAATCATGAATAAGGACCTCGTCATCTGCACTTTGGATGAAGGCGCAGATCTCAGCATGGAGCTGACTGTCAACACTGGGAAAGGCTATGTGCCGGCGAACCAGAACCGCCCGGCCGATGCACCCATTGGCCTGGTACCCGTTGATGCGCTTTACAGCCCGGTGCGCCAGGTCTCTTATAAGGTCGAGCCGACACGGGAAGGCCAAGTGCTGGACTATGACAAGCTCATCATGACCATCGAAACGGACGGAACGATTACGCCGGACGATTCCTTGGCTTATGCGGCGCGTATCCTGCAAGACCAGCTGCAGCTCTTCATTAACTTCGAAGAGCCACGCGAAGAGGTCAAGCAAGAGGAAGATGATGAGCCAGCGTTCAACCGTCACTTGCTGCGCAAGGTGGACGAGCTGGAACTGTCCGTCCGCTCTGCAAACTGCCTGAAGAACGACAATATCGTGTATATTGGGGACCTCATCCAAAAAACCGAAGCAGAGATGCTGCGCACGCCGAACTTCGGCCGCAAATCCTTGAACGAAATCAAGGAAGTGCTTGCGCAGATGGGCCTCAAGCTGGGCATGGATGTGGCTGGCTGGCCGCCGGAAAACATTGAAGACTTGGCCAAGAAGCTCGAACAGGAATTTTGATAAAGGGAGCGGTTCGCATAGTATCGCGCCGCTCTGTTAGGAAAAGAGGAGGATGCCATGCGGCATCGCAAGTCAGGACGGAAACTCAACCGGACGTCAACGCACCGCCGGTCCATGTTTATGAACATGGCCAATGCACTCATCAAACATGAGCAAATCACGACGACGCTGCCGAAAGCGAAAGAGCTGCGTCCGATTGTTGAAAAGCTCATCACGCTTGGGAAGCGTGGCGGCTTGGCAAATCGTCGTTTGGCCATTGCCCAGCTGCAAGACACGGTGATGGTGACGAAGGTTTTTGACACGCTGGCGGAGCGCTACGCCGACCGTCCGGGCGGTTACACCCGCGTTTTGAAAGCAGGCTTCCGCTACGGCGATGCAGCGCCAATGGCTATCATTGAGCTGGTTGATCGGGATGAGGATGCCAAAGGTCAAGATTCTGGCCCCGTCATGACTGACGAGGAAGAAGAGGAAATGGCAGCAGCCTAACCGTTCGTCTTTTGCAGCACCTTTAGAAAGCCGAGCTTTTGCTCGGCTTTTTTGTTTGCCGTTGCATGCTGGCGCACGGCTCTTAAATTAACGCCTATGAAAACACGTCTCCTCGGCTTTATCGCCGCTTCCTTCGCTTTCCTCTCTGCAGCACATGCTGAGGTTCCAACCTCGCGGGAACAAATTTCACTCAGCTACGCGCCTGTTGTGAAGGCAGCAGCGCCAGCCGTCGTCAACGTCTATACAAGCCGCCGGGTGGAAACCCGTAGCCCCTTTGCCAACGACCCCTTCTTTCGGCGTTTTTTCGGCGATGGTTTTGGCTTCGGTATGCCGCGTGAACGGGTGGACAGGTCCCTAGGCTCAGGCGTGATTGTGGACGGCACTGGCCTCATCGTCACCAATCACCATGTGGCGGGCGAGGCGGACGAAATCAAAATCGTCCTCAATGACAAACGCGAATTCGATGCTGAGATTGTGGTCACCGATGAGCGGACAGATTTGACCATCTTGAAAGTGGATACGGGCGGTGACCCTTTGCCAGCGGTGCCGCTTGGCAACTCCGACACCCTGGAAGTGGGCGATCTTGTCCTTGCCATCGGGAACCCCTTTGGCGTTGGGCAGACCGTAACCTCTGGCATTGTCTCTGCGCTGGCACGAACAGGTGTTGGCGTGACCGACTATCAGTTCTTTGTGCAAACAGATGCAGCCATCAATCCCGGCAATTCCGGCGGTGCCCTCGTGGATATGGATGGCAAGCTCGTCGGTGTTAACACCGCCATTTATTCCCGTTCCGGCGGCTCCAACGGCATTGGCTTTGCCATTCCCACCCCCATGGTCCGCTCGCTATTGCTGGCAGCGCGCAGTGATGGGCAAGTGCGTCGGCCTTGGCTCGGCGTTGATGGCCAAGCTGTGAGCGCTGATATTGCGTCCGCCCTGGGTCTTGATAGGCCGGTGGGTGTGCTGGTCGACACGATTTATCCAGACAGCCCTGCCGATAAGGCGAAGCTGCGGTCTGGTGATGTGATTTTGGCTGTGAACGATGTCGATATCACCGATACTCAGTCACTGCGCTTCCGGGTTGGCACTATGCCCGTGGGCGACCGCGTCACGGTGCGCTATCTGCGCGATGGCAAGAGCCGCACCGTCAAAGCCAGTCTGGCCGAACCGCCTGCTGACCCACCTAAAAACGAAACCGTGCTAACCGGACGGGGCATTCTAGCAGGCGTTAAAGTCGCGAACCTATCGCCCGCCTATGCCGATGAGCTGCGCCTGCCGCCGACAACGAGCGGCGTGATTGTGACGGCGCTCGACCGGCGCGCGCCCGCGCGCCGTCTCGGCCTCTTCCGGCCTGGCGATATCCTGCGGGAAGTGGCGAGCAAGCGCATTGAGATGGTCAATGACCTGGTGACCCTTGTGAATGCGCTCGACCCAGCCGCCACGAGCTATGAAATCCTGCGCGGCAGCCGCATCATTCGCTGCCAAGTGCAGCGCAATGGACGCACCCAGTGTCGCAGCTAGATTTGCTTGGCGGCGGTGATGCGGCGCCGTCTGGGCAGGACCATAGCTATCAGCCCTTAGCCGAACGCCTAAGGCCCAAGGCTTTAGGCGATGTTCTGGGGCAGAACCATTTGCTTGGGCCAGACGGACCTATCACCAAGATGCTGTCGAACCAGTCGCTCAGCTCCTTGCTGCTATGGGGTCCGCCTGGGACCGGCAAGACGACCATTGCGCGGTTGTTGGCGGCAGAAGCGGGCCTGCGCTTTGTCCATCTGTCCGCCGTGTGCGCTGGCGTCGCTGAGCTGAATAAGGCATTTGAAGCGGCGCGTGCGATGGCGGGCGCAGGCAAGCGGACGGCGCTGTTCGTCGATGAAATCCATCGCTTTAATCGTGCCCAGCAGGACGGTTTCCTTCCCGTCGTTGAGGACGGCACCATCACGCTCATCGGGGCCACCACGGAAAACCCGTCCTTCGAACTAAATGCAGCGCTCTTATCGCGCATGCAGGTGTTTGTGCTGCGCCGTTTGGATGAGGCAGCGCTGGATGATCTCTTGAAACGGGCGGAAACGGTCCAAGGGCAAGGCTTGCCTTTAACGCCGGAAGCACGGGCGCATTTGATTGCCATGGCTGATGGCGATGGGCGGTTCCTCCTTAACTCTGCCGAGGCTTTGTTTGCACAAGCCTTTGATGCGCCTTTGGACGAGGCTGGCCTAGCGCAAGCCCTGCAGGCGCGGGTACCGGTTTACGACAAGGACCGAGATGGCCACTATAATCTGATATCAGCGCTGCATAAGTCCATGCGTGGGTCGGATGTAGACGCGGCCCTCTACTACACCGCCCGCATGCTGGTGGCCGGCGAAGACCCGCTTTACATCCTGCGCAGGGTGGTGCGCTTTGCCAGTGAGGATATTGGCCTCGCAGACCCCCAAGCCTTAGTGCAATCCCTCGCGGCTAAGGATGCTTATGACTTTCTTGGTAGTCCCGAGGGGGAACTTGCCCTTGTCCAAGCTGTCATCTATTGCGCGACGGCGCCGAAATCGAATGCGGCCTATACTGCCGAAAAGGCCTCTAAATCAGCGGCTAAAGTCACCGGCTCGCTCATGCCGCCGATGCACATATTGAATAAGCCCACTCAGCTCATGAAAGACCTAGGCTATGGCGAGGGCTATGCCTATGACCATGAGGCTGAAGATAGCTTTTCCGGCCAAAACTACTTTCCGGACGGCATGGACCGCGCCCAGTTCTACAGCCCAAAAGAGAAAGGCTTTGAGCAAGAAATCGGCCGCCGTCTTGCCCATTGGGCGGAGCTGCGAGCGAAGCGAAATCCATGATACCAGGTCCGTTTGAGTCATTTATCGCGGTGGATTGGTCTGGCGCCAAATCGGGCTATCAGAAAAAACTGACAGTGGCGCGCTGCACGAAGGGAACCCAAGCGCCTGAACTGATTGCTCCTGAGGCAGGCTGGAGCCGCCAAGGGATTGCGGACTTCATCGCTGCCCAGTCAGCAGGCACGCTCACCGGCTTTGACTTCTCCTTTGCCCCGCCGTTTTTGGATAGAGGCACCTATCTGCCAGGTGAGAACGTGCCAGAGGAGGGGCCTGCCTTTTGGCATCTGGTAGAAGACGTGTGCATTGCTGATGCTGACTGCGGCGCGCATAGCTTTGTCGAAAAGGCCTATCGACACCATTTCTATCTCGGCAAAGCTGACGGCACCAAATCCGACTACATGCGCTGGCGGACCTGCGAGACGGTATTCAACGCGCGCGGCGGTGGCAAAGCGGCCTGCGTGTTTGATGCCATTGGTGCTGCCCAGGTGTCCAAAGCCAGTTTTGCCGGGATGCGGGTGCTGCATCGTTTGGCGAAAGAAGTGCCCATTTGGCCCTTTATGACGCCGCAGCCCGGCGCTTCGGCCGTTGTTGAGATCTATTGCCGTGCTTTCATCCGTTTGTCTGGTTTGCGGGGGTTGAAAATTCGCGATATCGATACGCTCAATGCAGCTTTGGCGGCCTTTGACAGTGAACCTGTGGAATATGCTGACCCATTGTCGGATGATGAGACCGATGTCTTGGTTACGGCGGCGGGTTTGCGCGCGCTGGCAGAAAACCCGGCCGCTTGGTCGCCGGAAGGGCTATCGGCGAAGGTCGCAAAAACCGAGGGCTGGACCTTCGGCGTCTTTTGAGCCAGGAAAGCGCCATGTCAGCTTTTCTTCCATATGTCTTGGTGGCCGTCGGCGGTGGTATCGGCGCATGTTTTCGCCATGCTGTCGGCCAGGTGACCATGCGCTTGCTGGGACCAGGCTTTCCCTATGGTACCTTTACCGTCAATGTGGTCGGCGGCCTCTTGATGGGGCTCCTCATTGGTTGGCTTGCGCAGCGGTCCATGCCGCAGGAGGTACGCCTCTTTTTTGCCGTTGGCTTGCTTGGCGGCTTTACGACCTTTTCTTCCTTTGCGCTGGATAGTGTCACGCTGTTTGAGCGCGGCGACTTAGCAGGCCTGTGTCTCTATATTTTGGGGTCGGTGAGCCTTTCCATCCTGGCCGTTTTTGTTGGGCTCTTCATCAGCCGAGCCTTGGGCGCATGACCCTCGGCGATTTCAGCGCCCCGCAACACACAACCATTTCAGCTGAAGATGATGGCATCCGGCTGGACCGTTGGTTCAAACGTCACATCCCGCAACTGACCTTTGGTCAACTCTCACGCATGGCCCGCAAAGGCGAAATCCGACTGGATGGCAAGCGGGCAGAGCCCAAGACGCGCTTAGCAGCAGGCCAAGACCTGCGCTTGCCGCCGCTCGATGGCCGCTTGGCGCAAACGGCTGCGCCGAAACTCACCCCAGGCGACCCTGAAGCTGACCGAGCCTTCTTAAAAGAATGCGTCATCCATGAGGATGATTGGGTATTGGCGATTAATAAGCCACCAGGCCTGCCTACCCAAGGGGGGTCGGGGGTCAAACGCCATATAGATGGTATGCTGCGGGCCTATGCCGACCCAGCGCCCCGGCTTGTGCATCGTTTGGATAAAGATACGTCCGGTGTCCTCGTTTTAGGCAAGACGGCCGCCGCCGCAGCGGCTTTGGCGGATGCGTTCCGGCAGCGAGAAACGGAAAAAGTCTATCACGCGCTTTGCATCGGTGTGCCAAATCCGCAGGAAGGCCGCGTCAACGCGCCGCTCAAAAAGCTGCCAATTCGGGGCAATGAGAAAATGACGGTCGATGAGGATGGTAAGTCTGCCATCACCGATTATCGCCTGATGGATCGAGCAGCGAGCCGCTGTGCGCTTATGGAGCTGCAGCCGCTGACGGGCAGGACGCATCAACTGCGCGTGCATATGGCATCGCTCGGCTGTCCGATTGTCGGGGACGGCAAATATGGCGGCCAGGATGCCTATCTGACCGGCACTATTAGCCGAAAACTGCACCTGCATGCGGCGCGATTAAGACTCGCTCATCCCAATGGCAGCATGTTATCGCTATCTGCAGAGTATCCAGCGCATATGGCGGAAAGCTGTAAAGCACTGGGTTTGGAAGCAAATCAGGATTAAGCGCTATGGCCCCGCGGCCATGTATTATTTTTGACTGCGACGGAACGCTGACGGATTCCCATCATGTGATTGTGGAAGCGATGACCCGCACTTTTGTGTCTGCGGGCCTCACGCCGCCCACAGACCCGGCAACGCGCGCTGTTATCGGGCTCTCCTTGCCCAATGCTATTGGGCATTTGATGCAGGATGGCGAGCTTGGGCTGCGTGACCAGTTGGTTGAAGACTATAAGACAGTGTTTTCAGAGATGCGGCTGGCTGGCGAGATGCGGGAGCATTTGTTTCCCCATGTGAAGACGTGCCTGGATGCCTTGCTAGACGCGGGGGCGTCGCTTGGAATCGCAACTGGCAAATCCCGGCGCGGTTTGGACCATATTTTAGATACCCATGGGCTTCGACGCTATTTTGGCACCCTGCAAACGGCTGACACCAACCCCTCAAAGCCGCATCCGGCTATGCTGGAAGTCGCCATGTCTGAGCTGGGTGCAGCGCCGCATGAAACGGTGATGATTGGCGATAGCCCTTATGATATACAAATGGCGCGCGCTGCTGGCACCCGCGCGATTGGGGTGTCTTGGACGGATCACGGGCCTGCAGCGCTGAAAGCGGCAGGCGCCCATGCGTTGCTTGATAGCTTTGATGATTGGTCCGTCTTGCTCAGTGAAGACAAAGCGGCTTGATGCAAAAGACGAGAAATATAGCGCTATTTGCCCTGGCTTCGCTCGCCTTTGTGCTGGCGGCGGTCTATGGCTACTTGCGCTGGGATAACTATGGTGCTTTGCGCGACATCATCGCCGAGCGGGTGGAGCGTAGCACTGGACAGCAGCTCACTTTTAATGGTCCGGTGTCTTTAGAAATGGGCGCTGATTCCTTCCTCAACTTTCGCGATGTGGTGTTGACCAATCCAGATTGGCAGATGCTCCGCTCTACCATATCCGTCGACCAAGGCCGCATTGGACTTGATGTGCCGAATGTTCTCTCTGGCGGCATTGGTACCATTGTTGAGCTGAGCACGGTCAAAGTAGAGCTGGACCGTCCTGCCGAAGCGGCTGACTTGCCCCAGGCGCCGGCGCCTGGGACTGTGCTTGCCGCCCCAGAGGCGCCGCCTTTGCCCAAATTCGATGAGCTGCGGGCTGAGCGTCTTATCGTTATGGCTAAAAACCTTTTGGGTGACAGTGCGCTCGACTTCAAAGATTTGAAGGTTGCGCCTGAAACCGAAGAGCGCGTGCGCATGGACGTGGTCGCCGCGCAGGCCGATGATGTGTCCCTGACCATCGTCACCGACGAAATCAGCAATGGACGCGCTTGGACGTTCACTTTGGCGTCGCCGCGCAGTGATATGCGCATGATCGTTGAAGCCTCCAGCGGCCGGAAGCTGGCGCTGCGCGGCATTGCCGATGCCAGTAAGCTTGATGTGGGCGACATCGAAGACTTGATGACGCGCAGTGACGCGCCGGTGACCGCCGAGGCAGCAAAACCCTTTGTGCCGGAAAATACAGCGCCGCCCGTTGGTTGGCTCCAGCTCATCCGGGCAAATCTCGACATTCGCCTTGCCGACGTGACCTGGGGCGATGCCTCCTTTGCGATGCTGCGCGCGGAAGGCCGGGCCGACAATGGCTGGCTCAGTCTTGCGCCATTTGAGGCGGAGGGCCGAAGCGGCGTGCTGCGTGGGTTTGCCGTTTTGGATGCGGGAAGTCTTCCGGTGGAGACCGATATTGCGCTCACAGCTGAGAATTTCCAGCCGTTTCGCGATGGCGCGGCTAAGATAGATGGCCGGGTGCGATTGTCAGGCCGGGCGACGGATGTAGCAGCCCTGCGGGCGCCTGACGGCCTGGTGGAGGTATTTGGCACAGACATCGGCTTTGAGCATTTGTCCATCTTGCCGCCGCTCGGGATGGTGTTGCCAACGCTTGAGCGTGCGCATGTGGCTGATGATGCTTCTGGAACAGCACTCTGCGCAGTGCTGTCCTCCCCCGTGAGTGTTGGACGCCTGCATGACATTGATGGCCAAATGTATTCCAATAAAGGCCGCATGTCGGCCCGCGGCTCCATTGATATGGTGGATGGCGCGGCGGACATGGATTTCGCCATCGAGCCAAAGGATAGCGATGTGGCTTATCTCAATGCGGTGGGCTCGCTCAAACATCCTGCAGTGGCTGAAGATATGCGGGCCACGCCCTGGCTGACATTTGATTTGCCCGAAGAGCGGCTGTGTAGTTTGTTGCGGCGACAGTTCGATGTTGCCCTGAACGGCCGATAGGGGCCTCACTCTGGCATGAAGCGTTTTTATGCTGCTGCTGAGGCAGTCCAGGCTGATGATGGGTGGCATGTCTTGCTTGATGGGCGCCCAGTGCGTACGCCGCAAGGCGTGCAGCTGAGCTTGCCCACCTCTGGTTTAGCGAACGCTGTTGCCGCAGAGTGGGCCGCCTGCGCAGAGACAATCGTGCCCAGTGCGCTTCCGCTTACCCAATTGAGCAACACAGCGCTCGACCGCGTCGCTACCACGCGGCCCGACGTGGTGTCTGCCATTGCCGCCTATGTCGATACCGACCTCATTTGTTATCGGGCCGAGCGACCGGAGAGTTTGGTTGCTGCCCAGTCAAAAGCCTGGGACCCATGGTTGCTATGGTCTGCGACGCACTGTGCAATGCCTCTGACCACCACAACGGCTTTGATTGGCCATAAACAACCCGTCGCCGCCTGCACAGCGCTCAGGTCGTTGCTTGATGAACAAGATCCCTTTGCGCTGACCGCGCTTCACCAGCTCACAGTTCTATGTGGCTCAGTGGTGCTGGCTTTGGCCTTCGCAAAGCGGGCAGCGGACGCGCAAACAGTTTGGGCGGCGGCGACTGTCGATGAGCGCTATAATATGGACCGTTGGGGCCAAGACGAAGAAGCCGTTGATGCTCTTGAAAAAAAACACGCTGAATTCCTCGCCGCTGCGACTTTCTGGACTAATCTGAACATCGACTTATAAGGGTCGATATATTGGAAGGGCGATATCGATAGGTTTCTCCCTCCTATCACCTGTGACACCTATTCAGTGCGTCTATCACCCATTACAGACGCCCGAGTTTTCGTATCTGGAGGCGTTTTTATGCGGCAAATCCTTGAAGTTTTGGAAGAAAAGCGCGAGCGCGCACGGCTCGGCGGTGGCCAGGCCCGGATTGATTCGCAGCACTCTAAAGGTCGTTTGACGGCAAGAGAGCGGATTGAAGTCCTGCTTGACCCGGGCAGCTTTGAAGAAGTCGATATGTTCGTTGAGCATAGTTGTAACGACTTCGGCATGGCCGACCAGCGCACGCCAGGCGATAGTGTCGTGACCGGCTCTGGCACCATCAACGGCCGCCTCGTTTATGTCTTCAGCCAAGACTTTACGGTGTTTGGTGGCTCCTTGTCTGAAGCCCATTCTGAGAAAATCTGCAAAATCATGGATGAAGCAGTCCGCGTGGGCTGCCCTGTGATTGGCATCAACGATTCCGGCGGCGCGCGCATTCAGGAAGGTGTGGCCTCGCTCGCGGGCTATGGCGATGTGTTCCAGCGCAATATCGAAAGCTCTGGCGTCGTGCCGCAGCTCTCCCTCATCATGGGCCCCTGCGCAGGCGGCGCGGTTTATTCGCCTGCTATGACAGACTTCATCTTCATGGTGAAGGACAGTTCCTACATGTTCGTGACCGGTCCAGACGTTGTGAAAACCGTGACCAACGAAACCGTCACCCAGGAGCAGCTGGGCGGGGCTATCACGCACTCCACAAAATCCTCTGTCGCGGATTTGGCGCTGGAAAATGATATCGAAGCGCTGATGCAAACGCGCCGCTTCTTTGACTTCTTGCCGCTCAACAGCCGCGAAGCGCCGCCCCAGGTCACTACGTTTGATGACCCTGAGCGGGTAGAAATGAGCCTTGATACGCTGGTGCCGCCGAACCCGAACCAGCCTTATGATATGCATGAGCTCATCAAAAAAACCGTCGATGAAGGCGACTTCTTTGAACTGCAGCCCGGCCATGCGCCAAACCTGATTATCGGTTTTGGCCGCGTTGAGGGCCGCACCGTTGGCATCGTGGCGAACCAGCCCATGCACCTGGCGGGCGTGCTGGACATCAATGCTGCCAAGAAAGGCGCACGTTTTGTCCGCTTCTGCGATTGCTACAATATTCCCATCATCACCTTTGTGGACGTGCCAGGCTTCCTGCCTGGCGTCGGCCAAGAACATAGCGGCATCATCAAGCATGGCGCCAAGCTCCTCTTTGCTTATGGTGAAGCAACGGTGCCGAAGGTAACCGTGATTACCCGCAAAGCCTATGGCGGCGCCTATGTCGTGATGGCTTCCAAGCATCTCAAGGCCGATGTGAACTATGCCTGGCCCACCTCTGAAATCGCAGTGATGGGCGCGAAGGGCGCCGTTGAAATCATCTTCCGCAAAGACATCGGAGACCCTGAAAAAATCGAGGCGCGCACCAAAGAATATGAGGACCGGTTTGCCAATCCATTCGTGGCCGCGTCCAAAGGCGTTATCGATGAAGTCATCATGCCCCATTCAACCCGCCGGCGTGTGGCGCATGCCTTAAGGCGCCTTAAAACCAAGCGCGAAGAGCGTCCTTGGAAAAAACACAACAACTTGCCGCTCTAAGGGTCTGAGAAAAGATGTTTAAGAAAATCCTCATTGCAAACCGCGGCGAAATTGCGTGCCGTGTGATCAAATCCGCCCGTAAAATGGGCATCAAAACCGTTGCTGTCTATTCTGATGCGGACGAAGCCGCGCTGCATGTGGAAATGGCTGATGAGGCCGTTCATCTTGGCCCGCCACCGGCCGCGCAAAGCTATCTGATGGCTGACAAGATTATCGAAGCCTGCAAGAAAACTGGCGCTGAAGCAGTGCACCCTGGCTATGGG
>CAKZYD010000078.1 GCA_937884085.1 uncultured Sphingomonadales bacterium
TCTAGGAAACGCATCAACCGTCAGGTCAAATCCCGGTCGCGCAAAACGTGGCGCAAACGGGTCGTCGCCCCCACCGTTGCGCCAATGGCGCAGCTCACTGCCCACAATCAATTGCAGGAGAATGCGAATGACCTGTCTGACCCTCACGGCTTCACCATCTTTGCCTGTCCGAGCGCGCTGCGAACCAGAGCATTCTGGATGACATAGTGCGCGCCTAGAACGAGGCTGAACGTCAGCACCGCCTGCTCCGGTGAAGCGCCAAAGCCCGTTGCCGCTATAAACGCACCGACGACCACCACGAGACGGGTGATATGAAGACCGATAACCAGCGCATGCGCTTCAATCACATCCAGTGTGCGAATGATGGTGGCCGAGATAAACTGAGGCACCAGCGCCAAAGAAAGCATGGATACGAAACGTCCGGCCTGCGCCCATTCCTCTCCCAAAATGAGCGATGCCACCAGCTCAGAGAAGAAAAACAGGATGATCGCCACTGGGGCCGAAAGCAAAGCCAGCATACGCGTCACTTTGCGCAATTCGTCCAAAATCAGGTGGGGCTGTCCCGGGCCGAGCCTGGAAATCTCTGCAAAGTAGGCGCGCCCGGCGGCCTGCCCTACCAGCGCGAACGGCGCCATGAACGCCATCATGGCGACACCCATCTGCCCCGCCACTGAAACCGAGAAGTTTGCGGCGACCAAATAGAGAGGCGCCTGAGTGGCCATCGCCAGAATGACTTGACCCGGCGCCCGCGTTATGGGGAAGCCTCGGAAGCGCCACGCCAAAAGCTTGATAAGTTTGACCGAGACTCCATGACACGCGCTGCGTAGCTTTGGCCCGGTCTTAAACAAGTAACTGACCGCGCCGGCTCCGTGCCCAAAGATATGCCCAGTAATGAGGCCAATCGTACTGACGCCCGCAAAGCCAAGCCCGATTTTCAACGCCTCACCGAAGAGCGATTGCGACACTTGAGCCGCCGCGATCGAGTTAAACGATCGCTGGCGGGTAGCCCACATAGTCAAGATTTCGAACGAGCTGGCAGCAAAAACGCCAAGCGGGATCAACATCATGAATGGGATGAGTGCCGCGAGCGATAGCGAGGTAAGCCACCAAATTCTGACGGAGAATAAAGCCGACTAAGGACTGGAATTGCAGCCAAGCCAAAGGCACGCGCCAACGTTGCTCCAGAAGCCAACGTCGCTGTAGATCGCAGAATTGAGCTCAAACCAGAGATATCCAATTGGACGGGAGTGGGCGTTTCGTCTTCTCTACCCTGCTATTCTGGTTGTGCTTCAGCGAAGCCTGCGTCAAGTCGGCAGGGTACCACTATCAGGAAGGCATCAGTCGCATTTTGACGACTATGACCAATCTAAGGCTTCTGGCCTCGGGGATTAAACCGCTTCGACAGCGAATCGTCGCTTGCGATCGCTTTAGACAAGTCCAAATCAAGCTTTCCGCAGATGCGTCGTGCTAAGATGCTGTCTGCGCCGAACCCAAGGCTACAGCGTGCGCCATCTCTGCGGTCGCTCTATGGGTGATTAGGGGCTTACAGGATCGTCGTCACCGCCAGAAGAGACGACGACGAGGGCTGCGGCAACAGCCGCGGCCGCAAGAACGCCAATGATGATACCGTTGGGTCCGCCAGCAGGAGTTTCTTCCTGAGCAGCGAGCGGCGCTGCGGCTATAGCTAACCCAATCGGGACAAAAAGCAGTTTCTTCACACCAAGCTCCCAAGCCTAGAGAAATTTCGTTATCATCGGCGCAGCCAATTAGCAAGAGCGCCGTCCGCATGCCCTAGACCATGAGAAAAAGTCGCACTGAACACCAAAAGTCTGAGAGGACGTCAATTGGACCTTACTTCGCCCCAAGTTTAAAAAGCATGACCTTAACCGTCTTCAAAGCGACAACAATGTCGAGCCAAGGTGAGAAGTTTTTCACATAATAAAGGTCGTATTGGAGCTTTCGGCTCACTTCCTCATCCGATGCGACATGGCCCTGGCTGACCTGCGCCCACCCAGTGATACCCGGCAAAACGACATAGCGATAATTGTAGAAATCGATGTTGCTGGCGTACCAATCGGAAAGGCGTTTCGTCTCAGGCCTAGGGCCGATAAAGCTCATGTCTCCTCGCACGACATTGATGAGTTGCGGCAATTCATCCAACCGGGTCCGTCGAAGAAAACGCCCTAGCGTCGTAATACGGGGATCGTTTTCCCTCGTGATGTCAGCCTCTCTGGTGGCGTCACCACTGTCTTCGATCATCGTGCGAAATTTGAATATTACGAACTCGCGCCCGCCTTTCCCGATACGGGTCTGGCGAAACAACGCAGGGCCTGAGCTGTCCCATCGAATCGCCATCGCGACCAATACGAGAAGCGGAGCGGAAAGAAGCAATAGGGTCGCCGCCAAGGCCCGCTCAGCAA
>CAKZYD010000079.1 GCA_937884085.1 uncultured Sphingomonadales bacterium
GCCATGGCTTTGATTGCCCCTTTAAGCTCGCTGTCAGACATGAGGCATAAGGTAACATAGTCATCACCCTCATGGGCCAGGCGTTAGAACATGCCAAACTCAGGCGCCCTGTCGACGCCGCCTTCTTCTAAGAAGGTGAAGTTATACATGCCATCGCACCAATGGAAATGAACGGCAGCATCCAGCATCGCAATATCAATTTTCTGCCCTTCGGACAGCCCGCGTTCCCGGGCAAGCAGGCCCGCCATGATGGCTTGGCTCATGTGCAGCGAGGTAACTTTATCGCATAAGATGCCCTGATAGAGCATCGGACCGCCAGAAATCGGATTGATTTGACTATCGGCAATTCCAGCTGCGACTTGGATGATTGGGTCATAAACCCTGGCCCGCGCGAGGGGGCCGGTCTGGCCAAATCCTGTAATGGACGCGTAGATGAGCTGTGGGCAGCGCACATGCACGGTGTCCCAGTCAAAACCTAACTTTGCCAAGGCACCAGGCCGAGAGTTCTGCAAAAGCACCTCCGCCTTGTCCAAAAGCGCCCATCGGGCGGCCTTTCCCTCTGCTGTCTTCAGGTCCAGAATGGTTGCCTCTTTGCCGCGGTTGATGCTCGCATACATGGCTGTGACGCCATTGCGCGCTGTTCCCGTGAACCGCGCCACATCGACCATGTCTGGCGCTTCTACCTTGATAACGCGCGCGCCATATTCTGCGAGCATGCCGCCGGCAAAGGGGCCGGAGACGCTGGTGGAAAGGTCAATTACCGTTAGGCCATCAAGAGGGGCGGGCATGAGGGGGACTCCTGCTTAGATATCGTTTCTGAACAGTGGCAGAGGATGTCCAAGCGCAGCAATGCACCTTTTCTGTAGGGTAGGGGGCATTGACGGGGCCGCCAAAACGTTGACAGCTAAACCAAGAAGGGCTGGAATGTGTCCATTGGGTGTATCCGCCCAAATCTAATGACCAGCATGTGGCTTTGCAAAGGCCCGCTCCAAGGAAAGCTCTGCGTAATGAAGCTCTGGCTGTCTCTCTTCGTTCTCTCTGCTTTGGCATTGCCCGTCTTCTCAGCAACCGTGGTTGCACAAGACGACCAATCGGGCATTCAACCCAGCCTCGTCACCGTGCCAATCCCAGAACCAGAGCAGACGGACAAGACAGGCGTCACCCGCGCCGCTATTCGGCAAACCCTGGCCAGCCTGATTGCGACGGAAACGAAGCTTAGAGAGGAACTGGTCATATTGCGTCGGCAACTGCCAAATGCCGAGGATGAGATTGCCCGCGCGGACATCGAAGAAGAAATAATCACCAAGCGTGCCGAACTTGACCAAGTCAGTAAGCGTATCGAAGAGCTCGCAACCGGGATTGAAGCATCAGATTATAATCTGACATCTGACCAAGAATTCGACCTTCAAACCGAGCTGCAACAGCTCATTGAACCCTTCGTGTCCATCATGAAATCAGCCACGGAAGAGGCACGCAATATAGAAAGGCTGCGGCGCATCGAGCAAAACGCCCGCGCGCAGAAGGCCGTTGCAGACCGGGCCGTGGATGGCATTGAGACGCTTATCGAAGATGCGACGGAGCCAGTCAGTAAGGCCCGCCTTGAAACACTGTTGAAGATCTGGCGTGAAAAGGCACAAGCCGCCGGCGACTTGGCGGTTTCCACAGAACGTCAGTTAGAGCTCAAGCTAAGCGAGCAAGAAGACGTGACTGAAAGCAGCGGCGCCGCTATCCGGGAATTCCTAAGCACACGCGGCCGCAATCTGCTCTATGGCTTTATCGCCTTTGGTGTGGTTTTCGTCGGCCTGAGACTGGTTGGCCGTGGCATTGGCGCCACCCAACGCAAAGGCACGCGCCGTAGTTTCGGACGAAGACTGTTTCAACTGGTTTTCGCCGTCCTCACGGTCATCCTGGCCTATGTGGCTATGCTGTCGGTCTTTAACAGCCTGAACGACTGGCTGCTCTTTGGCCTTGGCATTCTTCTGCTGCTGGCCGTCATTTGGCTTGTCCTCAAGACGCTGCCCAGCCTTATTGAGCAGACGACCTTGCTACTGAATCTTGGCGCCGTACAGGAAGGCGAACGCATCATGTTCAACGGTGTGCCGTTCCTAGTGGAAAAGCTGGATTTTTACACCAACCTCTCAAATCCCAAGCTGCGCGGCGGGCACTTCACTATCCCTGTCAGCGAGCTCAGCGGGTTTCATTCAAGGCCAGTGGCCAAGGATGAGGTGTGGTTTCCAACGGAAGAGGGTGATGTCGTCATCTTAGAGGATGAGCGGTGGGGGCGGATTGTCTTCCAATCGCCCGAAGCTGTTGTGATGCAAGACGATGGAGGCTCTGATATCACATTTGAAACGCCAGCCTTTTTGGGCCTAACGCCGCGCAATATGTCTCATGGCTACCGCACGGAAAGCGAATTCGGCGTCGACTATAAACACCAGGCCATCGCCACAACTGACATCCCACGCATCATGGCAGAGGATGTGCGCAAGGACATCGAACGCACCTTTGGCGCTGAGAAAGTCCGCAACGTTGCCGTCGAGTTCATTCGCGCTGGCGATTCAGCGCTTATCTATGAGGTGGAAGCCGATATGACGGGCGCAGCGGCCTGGCAATGGGAGGAGGTGATGTTTGCCCTGGCGAAATTCGCCACCGATAGCTGCACACGCAACGGCTGGAACATACCATTCCCCCATCTCAGCATTCATAAGTTGAACTGAGACAGCGTCAGACAGAGAGGGCAGGGCGCTTATCAAACCAAGGCCGGGCTTTCTCCAGCTGTGCGGCCAATGCAAACAAGGTCTCTTCATCCCCATAGCGCGCGGTAAACATCGACCCGATGGGCAAGCCTGCCTCATTCCAGCTGAGCGGGACGCTCATAGATGGCTGGCCGGTTTGATTGGCCCAGGCCGTAAAGGGCCCAAAGGTTGTGACGTCTTCCACATAGGCATCAAAATTGGTTGGGCTGAGGCCAAGGCGGCCGAGTTCTATGGGCGGCTTGGCCAAGGTCGGGGATAAAATGAGGTCGTAGCCCTGCATGAACTTGGCAACCTCTATGGCCGCTGTTTGAAACACGCGGTTGGCCTTTGCATAGGCGGTCGGAGACTGTTTGGCGCCCATCTCTGCCATCCACAGGGTGACCGGTTCCACGTCCTCAGCGCCATAGGGACGGCCCAGCGCAGCCACACGGGCATCCAGCGTGATTTTTGTTTCGATTGTGAGAACGGCCAGCATCGCCTCGTTGATGGCCTTTGCGTCAAGGGAGGGGGCGGCTTCTTCGACGCTATGGCCTAAGCGTTCGCATAGGTCTGCTACGTCTCTGACAGCAGTAAGACAATCCGGGTGAACCGCGCTGCCGGACGGTGGTGACAGCATGAGGGCGATTTTGAGCGGCTCTGGTGCTTCAAGCGTGGCCGCCAAAAAGCTGCCGCGTTGCGGTTTCGGCGCGTGATAGCGCGCACCTAAATCTGGCCCCGCCGAGATGTCGAGCAGCAGTGCGCTATCACGCACACTGCGTGTTATGGCGTGAGAAGTGGAGAGGCCAAGCCATCCTTCCGTGCGCGCTGGACCAAGCGGCACACGGCCCCTCGAAGGTTTCAAGCCGAACACGCCGCAGCAGGATGCTGGCGTGCGAATAGAGCCACCGCCATCGGATGCGTGGGCGACAGGCACCCCGCCAGCAGCAACGGCCACGGCAGCCCCGCCCGAAGAACCGCCGGCGGTCATATCCAGGTTCCAGGGGTTACGCGTCAGGCCCGTGGCGACGGACTCGGTTGTGGCCGTTAGTCCCAATTCAGGCGATGTCGTCTTTCCAAATGGCAAAAGCCCCGCACTCTCATATCGCTTGAGGAGCGTGGATTTAACCGTCGGGGTATTACCAGCCCAGAACCGGCTGCCATTCTCTGCGGGCACACCGGGCATATCGAGCCAGAGGTCTTTCATCAGCGTTGGAACACCGGCCAAGGGCGCACCGCTCGGCATGGTATTGAGCGCCGCGTAGGCATAGTCTTTTGCATCTTGCGCTAAGAAATTGAGCTGCGGCTGAAGCTGGTCCGCTTTTTCAATGGCCGCTCTCAGCACCTGCTTTGCCGTTACACGCCCGCTGGCAATATACTTTGCCAGGCCAATGGCATCGCTTTGGGCCAGCACCTCTGCAGGGTCATCTCTCTCCGCTTTGGCCGAGATTGGAAGTGCAAGCGTTGCGGCCAGTGCCTGCGTAAAGGCTCTTCTGCTCAGCATCTTAACTGCCCCTTATGCGGTCTTTCTCTTCTGTATGGCCTAGCGCAGCTTGCAGCCGTGCAGCAAGGCCGCAATGACCCCGCCATATTTTTCAAAAAAGAAACATAAACGCACGTTCCATGAGTAGCATCATCGACATTACAGCGCGGGAAATCCTCGACAGCCGGGGTAACCCCACCGTTGAAGTTGATGTAGAGTTGGAAGACGGCGCCTTCGGCCGCGCCGCTGTGCCCTCAGGAGCCTCCACCGGCGCGTATGAAGCCGTTGAAAAGCGTGATGGCGATAGCCGCTATCTTGGAAAGGGTGTTCGGGACGCCGTCGCAAATGTCAACGGACCGGTCTTTGACGCCCTAGCAGGCGTTGACGCGCGCGACCAATCGGGGGTGGACCAAATCATGCTGGACCTGGATGGCTCGGACAACAAGTCGAAGCTAGGTGCCAATGCCATCCTGGGCGTTAGCCTTGCCGCTGCAAAAGCTGCTGCCGCAAGCAGCGGGCTACCGCTCTACCGCTATGTTGGCGGCGTGCAGGCCAATGTTTTGCCGGTGCCAATGATGAACATCATCAATGGCGGCGCCCATGCAGACAATCCGGTCGACATCCAGGAGTTCATGGTGATGCCGGTCGGTGCTGACACGCTGGCAGATGCCGTCCGGTGGGGCGCGGAAATATTCCACACTTTGAAGAAAAAACTGTCCGATGCGTCACTCAGCACGGCCGTGGGAGACGAAGGTGGCTTTGCCCCCGCTGTGAGCGGCACAGCCGAAGCCATCGACTACATTATGACCTCCATCGAAGCAGCAGGATACACACCCGGTGAAGATGTTATGCTGGCCCTGGATGCTGCGGCCACAGAATTCTTCAAAGAGGAAAAATACGATTTAGCCTGGGAGGGCAAAACTCTAGGGGCTGAGGAAATGGCCAAATACCTCCAAGACCTCTGTGACCGCTACCCCATCTTCTCCATCGAAGACGGCATGGCAGAGGATGATTGGGATGGTTGGGCCGCATTAACGGAAGCGGTTGGCGATACGGTTCAGCTGGTCGGCGATGACCTCTTCGTCACCAATCCAAAGCGCCTGGCTACCGGCATTGAGAAAGGCGTTGCCAACTCCATCTTGGTGAAGGTCAACCAGATTGGAACGCTTTCGGAAACCTTGGAAGCGGTGAACATGGCGCACCGTGCCTCGTATACCGCTGTTATGTCGCATCGGTCCGGCGAAACGGAGGACAGCACTATCGCGGATTTGGCGGTCGCCACCAATTGCGGACAGATTAAAACGGGCTCGCTGGCGCGCTCTGACCGTCTCGCAAAGTACAACCAACTCATTCGCATTGAAGAACAATTGGGCGACATGGGCGCCTATGCGGGCACGTCCATTCTCTGAAGCAAAAAAACTGCTGTTTTCATCGCATTAGCGATTGACCCGGGAATCCGAATATGATTCGATTCGGGCCATGAAATATGCCGCTGTGAAATCAACTGGATTGCTGCAACGCTTCGGCGTTCCAGTGGCGGCTATTTTTGGCATCGCTTTTTGCATTTACCACACGCTGTCAGGACAATTCGGGCTCCTTGCGCTGCCGGTGTATCAAGCACACAAAGCCGAAATGGTAACCAAAGCAGATGAACTAGCCCGAGATATCAAGCAGGTAGAAAATCGTCTCGCCCTGATGAATCGCGGTGCTCTCGATCCAGATATCGTAGAAGAGCTAATACGGCGCGAATTAGGCTATGTCCTGCCTGGCGAAATTCTGATACCAATAGATGGTTTAGGAAAATAGCCCTACCGATCGTTCGGTCAATCTTTTAGGTGTCATTGCTTTCAGGCCAATTACAGGGTATGGAACTCTCAAATATTCTTTGGGGGAAGATATCTATGGCTACGTCCAAGGCTGCATCAACGGCAAAAAAAGCCCCGCCACGCCGATCTCGTAAATCGAAAACAGCCACCCCAGTTCTGTATGACGCCACCTTCGATGAACTTTTAGAATTCCATCGCCAGATGCTCCTCATTCGCCGCTTTGAAGAGCGGGCAGGGCAGATGTACGGCATGGGCCTTATTGGCGGCTTTTGTCACCTCTATATCGGCCAAGAAGCCGTTGTTGTTGGCCTACAGACGGCAATGCAGGAGGGTGACGCCGTCATCACCGGTTACCGCGATCATGGTCATATGCTGGCCTGTGGCATTGACCCAAAGGTCGTCATGGCCGAATTAACGGGCCGCGCCGCTGGCATTTCACGCGGCAAAGGCGGCTCTATGCACATGTTTTCCGTGGAACATGGATTTTACGGTGGCCATGGCATTGTGGCTGCGCAAGTCCCACTTGGTACTGGGCTCGCCTTCTCTATGAAGTATCAAGACAAGCCCAATGTGGCCTTGACCTATTTCGGCGACGGCGCGGCCAACCAAGGCCAAGTTTACGAATCCCTCAACATGGCGGAACTTTGGAGCCTGCCGGTCCTTTTCGTCATTGAAAACAATCAATATGCCATGGGCACCTCGGTAAACCGTGCTTCCTCAGAAGACCAGCTCTACCGTCGCGGCGAGAGTTTCCGCGTGCCCGGCAAGCAAGTGAACGGTATGGACGTCCTGGAAGTCCGGGCAGCGGGCGAGGCGGCGATGAAAGACGCCCGTGAAGGCGGCGGCCCTTCTATCCTCGAGATGAAGACGTACCGCTACCGTGGCCATTCCATGTCTGACCCTGCGAAATATCGCACCAAGGACGAAGTCAAGGAGATGCGGGAAACCTCTGATCCCATCGACCAAAATGCAACGCGCCTTCTTGAGACAGGAAAGATCACTGAGGATCAAATCAAAGACCTCGACAAAGAAATCCGCGCCATCGTCCAAGAAGCAGCGACCTTCGCCCAGGAGAGCCCGGAACCTGCGCTCGAAGAACTCTACACAGACATTTTGGTGGAGGCATAACCATGGCCATCGATCTCCAAATGCCCGCCATGTCCCCCACTATGGAGGAAGGCACTCTTGCCAAATGGCTTGTCAAAGAAGGCGACAGCGTCTCCTCCGGCGATATCCTGGCAGAAATTGAAACCGACAAAGCAACCATGGAAATGGAAGCTGTCGATGAAGGCACCATTGCCAAAATTCTGGTGGCCGAGGGCACAGAAAGCGTCGCTGTCGGCACCGTGATTGCGGTACTGGCCGAAGAAGGCGAGAGCGCTGAAGATGCAGCTGCCAAAGGCGGTTCGACTATCGTAGACGCTCCTGCGTCTGATGCACCCCTTCCTCAATCCTCCCCGTTTGCGGGGTTTTATGTGCCCTGTTCTCTTTCCCCCGTTCTGGGGGAAGGCCGGGAAGGGGGTTCGTCAGCCGCCACCCCAGAAATCCCAGCAGGCACCAACCTCGTCACCATGACCGTCCGCGAAGCGCTGCGTGACGCGATGGCCGAGGAAATGCGCGCCGATGAGCGCGTCTTCGTCATGGGCGAAGAAGTGGCTGAATATCAAGGCGCGTATAAGGTCACGCAGGGCCTGCTCGACGAGTTCGGCGATAAGCGTGTCGTCGACACCCCCATCACAGAACACGGCTTTGCTGGTCTTGGCGTCGGCGCAGCCATGGGCGGTCTGCGGCCCATCGTTGAGTTCATGACGTTCAATTTTGCCATGCAGGCGATTGACCACATCATCAACTCCGCAGCCAAGACAAACTACATGTCCGGCGGCCAAATGCGCTGCCCGATCGTGTTCCGCGGGCCAAACGGTGCTGCCTCCCGGGTGGCGGCGCAGCATAGCCAAAACTATGCCAGCTGGTACGGCCATGTCCCCGGCCTGAAGGTCGTAGCGCCGTATTCGGCGGATGATGCGAAAGGCCTTCTCAAATCCGCCATCCGCTCTGAAGACCCCATCATCTTCCTCGATAATGAGTTACTCTACGGGCGCAGTTTTGGCGTTCCGGAGATGGATGATTTCACCGTTCCCATCGGCAAAGCCCGCGTGGTGCGCGAGGGCACAGACGTGACATTGGTCGCTTACTCCATTGCGGTCGGTATAGCGCTTGAAGCCGCCGACACCTTGGCAGAGCAGGGCATTAGCGCAGAGGTTATTGACCTGCGCACCATCCGCCCGCTCGACCGTGCCACCGTGCTGCAATCGCTTGCAAAGACCAATCGCTTGGTGAGCGTGGAGGAAGGTTGGCCGCAATTCTCTGTTTCCTCTGAGATCATGGCCATCTGTATGGAAGAAGGCTTCGACGACCTCGACGCACCGGTTCTGCGGGTATGTGATGAGGATGTGCCGCTGCCCTATGCAGAGAATTTGGAAAAACTCGCGCTGATAGACGCCGACTGCGTCGTCAAGGCAGCGCTTAAGGTGTGTTACAGAGACTAAGGGGAGGCGGATATGGCCATCGAAATTTTCATGACCGCGCTGTCCCCCAACATGGAGGAAGGCACATTAGCAAGCTGGCTGGTCAAAGAAGGCGACGCGATTTCTCCCGGCGATGTGATTGCCGAAATTGAGACCGATAAAGCCACGATGGAAGTCGAAAGCATCGACGAAGGCACGGTTGGCAAGATCGTCATCGAGGCAGGCACTGACAACGTGAAAGTGGGCGAGTTGATTGCCGTGCTTTTGGAAGATGGGGAAGATGCGGGGGCTCTGGAAGGGGCTTCGATAAGCTCAGCCCGAACGGAAACACCAGAACCCGCTCGTCCTGAGCTTGTCGAAGGGCATCTCGGTTAAAGCAAACCCCGAGCGGGGGGGGGGGAGGAGGGGGGGGCAGAAAAGCGACAAGGGGGAGGGCGCGGGGG
>CAKZYD010000080.1 GCA_937884085.1 uncultured Sphingomonadales bacterium
TAGAGCGCACTAAGATTAGCGTCCCCTTCGCTGGCCGGGTTCGAGAAAAAATGGTCGACATCGGCCAGTTTGTGAGCCCAGGCACGCCGCTAGGAACAGTTTATGCAACAGAAGTTGTCGAGATCCGCCTGCCGCTGACAGACCGCCAAGCTAGCTTTTTGAAGCTTCCGCTGTCGCCGCGGCAACAAATGGATCCTGTTCCTGTGACCATTCGCACCACCTTTACCGGCCAAGATATCAGCTGGGAGGGTATCATTCGTAGAACAGAAGGCGCCATTGACCCAAGGAGCCGCGTGCTCGTTGCAATCGCTGAGGTTGATGACCCATTCAACCTCAGCAGCGCAGCAGATGCATCAAAGCCGCCACTAAGCGTTGGCCTATTTGTGAATGCGGACATCCAAGGGCAAACATATACCGATATCTTTCGCATCCCGAGACGCTCTCTTCGGACGAATGACATTGTCATCACTGTGAACGCTCAGAGCCGGCTAGATTTCAGAACAGTCGACGTTCTGCGCACAACAGCAGAGTTCGCCTATATTCGTAGCGGCCTAGAAGCCGGCGACCGCCTTTTGACAACGGATTTAGAAGCGCCGATCAACGGTATGGAGGTTCAGGTGGCAAATGCCGCGCGGCCCTCTGGCACAAGTACAGTTGGGATGGTTGCAGTGGGATCAGCGCCATGAACAAGCTCATCGAATGGTTCACGACCAACCCAGTGGCGGCCAATCTCCTCATGGTCGCCATCTTATTGGGCGGCACAATGGCCTATTTGTTTCAGCTGGACCGGCAATTCTTCCCAAGTGTCGGCTCAGCAGCTGTAGGCGTTAGTGTCAGTTATCTCGGCGCCAGCCCAGAGGAAGTGGAAGACCGGGTCATCATCCGGATTGAAGAAGCAATCCAAGACCTAGAAGGTATTAAGAAGATCGTGTCCACGGCCCGCGAAGGCTATGGCTCCGTGCGCGTGGATGTGGAAAACGGTTATGATACCCGCGTGCTTCTCGACGACGTGAAAGCGCGCGTTGATGGCATCAATACATTTCCGCAAGAAGCCGAACGACCGACCATCGCAGAATACACCGACGAAGATGAAATTCGGGAAATGATGCTTGCCATTTATGGCGACATTGACGAAGCGACACTGAAAAAATGGGCCGAGCGGGTTCGAGATGATATCGCCGCGCTGCCAAAAATTGATCGCGCAGAGCTGCAAGCAGTGCGCGATTATGAAGTGGCAATTGAAGTGTCGGAAGAAACGCTGCGGCGCTACGGCCTCTCTTTGGAAGATGTCCAATTCGCTGTCGCGTCAAACTCCCTCAACCTACCGGCAGGCAGCATCAAATCCGACTTGGGAGACATCACCCTTCGGACCCGTGGGCAGGCATACAACAAGTCTGACTTTGAAGAATTGGTTGTCGTCCGCCAGACCGATGGCACAGTTATCAAAGTCAAGGACATCGCGACGGTTATTGACGGGTTTGAAGAAACCGACCTGAGTGCGCGGCTGAACGGTCAACGCGCTATTTTGCTCAATGTTGTGTCTGTGTCAGACCCAGACGTCATCCGCACGTCTAAAACGGTGCGCAAATACTTAGATGAAGCGGCAGCGTTTATTCCAGACGGCCTTAACGTCTCGGTGCTCGACGACGCGTCCATAACCTTTAATGACCGCATCGACTTGCTTCTTGGCAATGGCTTTAGTGGGCTCTTTTTGGTTTTCGTCGTTTTGCTTCTCTTCATGCGTCCAGCCGTCGCCATCTGGACAGCCATCGGGATCGCCATCGCCTTCTTTGGCGCGGTCTGGTCCATGACCTGGTTTGGCCTGTCACTGAATATGATGTCGCTGTTTGCGTTTTTGCTGGTGCTCGGCATTGTTGTCGATGACGCCATCATTGTGGGCGAGGCCATCCATGCACGTCATGAACGCGGCCTGACCGGTATGTCTGCCGCAATTCGAGGTGCGACGCGGGTCTCACTGCCGGTGTTTCTCGCCGTCTTATCCACATTGATTTTCTTTGCCCCCATGTTTGCGGTTCCAGGCAAATGGCGTGATGTGGCGATCAATATTCCGCTGGTTGTTTTCGGCGCCCTCATTTTCTCTTTGGTTGAAAGCCTGCTCATCCTGCCGGCACACCTGAAGGACATGAAACCGCTGCCTGAAAACCCAGTCGGGTTTATGCGGTTTCAAACCAAGTTTGCCGACGGCATGCGCAATTTCGTGGAGTATAAATATCGCCCCTTTATCGAAATGGCGCTCAAATGGCGGACGGTCACCGTCACCGCCTTTGTGTTGTTTTTTGCCATTTGTCTTGCCGTGGTGGGCGGCAGCTGGATCCGTGTGGTGTTTTTTCCAGAGATCGTGGCCGATTTTGTCGTTGTTAAAATCGATATGCCGGAGAATGTTGCCTTTCGCAGAACCGAAGCGGTCCAAGGGAAGTTGGAGGCCGCCTCTGTTGCGGCGAACGAGCGCCTGAGAGAGGAAGGCATAACCGAACTCGGCAGCGTTTTAAGCTTCGCCTACGGCTCTACCATTGAGGCCTATGCCTTCCCAGAAGAGGAAGGCCTGGAAGGGATCGATGCATCGCGCTTTGCCGACCTTTGGCGGGAAGAAACTGGGCCAATACCAGAAGCGGAAGACATTAGCTTTTCCACCTCGCTCAACCCTGTCAGCAAGGCGATCAACATTCAGGTCTCCAGTCCAGACATCGAGGAGATGACCCGCGCGACCGAGGCATTAAAGCAGCAGCTCGCCACTTACTCGGGCATCTACGACATCAAGGGCAGCTTGTCCGACCCGCAGCCGGAAATCGTGCTTAATCTCAGTTCCCAGGCGCAAAGCCTGAGCTTGGGGCTCAATGACCTCGCGCAGCAGATGCGCCAGGGCTTTTTTGGCGCGGAAGCACAGCGCATCCCGCGCGGCAAAGATGATGTTCGCGTTATGGTGCGCTACCCGCGCGAAACAAGAGAGGCCATTGAAAGCCTAGAGGATACGCGCATTCGCACCAGCGATGGCACTGAAATCCCCTTTGATTCGGTGGCGGAAGCGACCATGGGCGAAGCGCCGGTGCGCATCAAACGTGAAGATCGGGCCAGGGTCGCCTTTGTGACAGCGGAAGCGCTGCCGCAAACCGATCCAAACCAGGTTGTTCGGCAGCTCTTTGCGGAGAATTTGGACCGCTGGAAAAAGCAATATCCCCGCACCAAATTCGCCGAAGCGGGCGATGCGGAAGAGCAGAAAGACTTCGGCATCTCCATGAGCACCAATCTCTTAATTGCGACATTGGTTATCTATGCCGTACTTGCTGTCTCCTTCGGCTCTTACGGCCTTCCTATCGTGATCTTGACCGCTATTCCCTTCGGCTTCTCAGGCGCAGTTGTCGGCCATGGCTTGCTGGGCTTGAGCATCTCAATGTTCTCGATCCTAGGCATCGTCGCCGCTGCCGGTGTTGTGGTGAACGACAATCTGGTGCTGCTCGATCATTTGGGCCGCTTGCGTAAAGAAGGCATGGAGGTTGGCGAGGCGATTGTGCAGGCGGCATGTGACCGGTTCCGGGCGATTATCCTCACGTCTCTCACAACCTTCATCGGTCTCGCGCCGCTCATGTCCGAAACCAGCATGCAAGCGCAGTTCCTGATCCCCATGGTGGTGTCCCTGGCCTTCGGCGTCCTGTTTGCGACGGGCGTCACCTTGGTTCTGGTGCCCTGCCTTTACAGCCTGATGCGGCAGGTCAAACACAGCTTGCTAAGACGGCTGCGGAATACCTTTGGGAGCAGCCAGAGCCTTCAAACACCGGCTGAATGACCGCTTTTGACGCTGCTTATATCGCGCTGAAGACAGACCTGGAGACGAGGAAAGAACGCTTTCCTTGGCTGGGGGGCGATCTGCAGACGTTGCGGAACACCCTGCTGCGCCCAAGCATCGACCTGAGCGCTTGGCCCAGCGAAAAGCTTGAGATCACCCTGGATGATGCAGGCGACAGAACCTGGGCCTTCCATCACAGGGCTGGGGCACAGCCGCGCGCCACAGCAACCATCATCCACGGTCTTGGCGGGGATGCCTCCGGCATTGGCATCGCTTATCTAACCAGCGCATTGTTGGCGGATGGGTTTGATGTTGTGCGGGTGAATTTGCGGGCCGCACCAATGGTCTATCAGCTGGCAAACAGCATTGGACATGCTGGAAAGACTGAGGATTTGCGGGCGATCCTATCAGGGCTTGAAGATGCCCTTGGGAAACGCGCCTGGCTGCCCATTGGTATCTCTCTTGGCGGCAACCTCCTCCTCAAAGCCCTTGGCGACGGTGCTTTAGACGGGTTCAATGTGCCTGCGGCGATGAGCGTTTGCGCGCCCATCGACATGAAAGCCGCCTCCGACCGTATCTTGGCGCCGCGCAACACGATTTATGCCCGCTATCTGCTCAATGACTTGCAGAACAACGTGTTGAATGTGGGCATGGAAACAGCATGGAAGGACAAGGCGCGCGCAGCCAAGACGGTGTATGAGTTTGACGATGCCGTCACCGGGCCTTTTCATGGCTTTGGGACGGCGGATCGATATTATGCCGACGTCAGCGCAGGGCCTGTCCTCAAACAGATTGAGGTTCCAACGCTGGTGTTACACGCGGCAGATGACCCTTGGATCCCAGCGGGCAGCTATGAGGCCTACCGGCCTGACACAGACCACCGCGTAAAAATGCTGATCGCTCCAAAGGGCGGCCATGTCGGTTTTCATATGGGTGGACACGCAGAACCGGCCTACTGCGCTGCTGCCAAGCGCTGGTTTAAGGCAGCCGCCAGCTAATCTCTTCAACGGCTGGGCGCGGCCGCTCAGAGAGCTCCGCATCGACAGTGCCAAAAAACAGATATCCGGCAATCTTGTCGCCGGCTTCGCCGCCGAGCAGGTCAACAA
This sequence comes from uncultured Sphingomonadales bacterium, assembly GCA_937884085.1. Classification (GTDB taxonomy): domain Bacteria; phylum Pseudomonadota; class Alphaproteobacteria; order Sphingomonadales; family CAKZYD01; genus CAKZYD01. The sequence goes on from CAKZYD010000080.1 coordinate 4,909, forward strand.
CGCCCTCCCCATAGGCAGGCCAACCAGACAGCCATTGCCCATGATAGCCCATGGCATGGCCCGCCAGGAGCATGTTCTGGCAGGCCGCCCCGGCAGAAAGTTCCTGCTCCCAGCGCGGAATTGTGCGCGCTTCATTGACGCGAGACAGGACTGCGATCAGCGTCGGCGCTGCCGTGGCGAAATCTCGTAGGGATTGCAGTTCCAGCTTGCCGGCATCGGGTTTTTCGGCCGTGTAGAGATCGGCCAGCGCTGCGCCAAAGCGTGCCTGATCCTCGCCTTCAATGATGACAAAGCGCCAAGGGGCAATCTTGCCATGGTCTGGCACGCGCAGGCCCACGGACAGGATGTCTTGCACTTCATCAGCGCTTGGCCCAGGGGCATGCATTGTTTTTGATTTGCCCGATCGCCGGGTCTTGAGCAGCGATAGTGTGGAGCTTCGATCGTTAAATACAGGAGACGGCAGATCAGACATACAGCAAGGCCCAGTTGACAGTGGCTTTCAATACCGCACATGTGCTCTCATAAGCCAATGTCAATCGCTCGGAATGAATATGTATCTTCGTCTCGTTACGCTTAGTTTTCTCGCCGTCTTTTCACTCTCCAGCGCGAAGGCGAATCCACCGAAGATCTCCGTACCTGCTGGGTTCCAGGCCAGTGTTTTTGCTGAAGGCGTTGGCAGGGCACGCCATATCGTGGTTCGGCCGAACGGAGATGTGTTGGTAGCCCTGCAGCGCCGTGCGAAAGGCGCTGGCGTTGTGCGGCTCAAAGATACCAATGGCGACGGCCGCGCAGACGACATCGAGCGCTTTGGCAAAGTCACGGGCACTGGCATGGCGCTCTACAAAAGCTATCTCTATTTCGGCGAGCCGGAACGCATCGTGCGCTTCAAGCTATCAGACACATCCCTGCCCATTGGCGACATGGAAGTCGTCGTTGACGGCTTCCCAGACCAAGGCAGTCACCGCAGCAAAACCATCGCCATCAGTCCAGACGGACAGCTGTTTGTGAATGTTGGCGCGCCCTCTAATGCTTGTCAGATTTACAGCCGTGAACCCGAAGTCAAAGGCCAAGACCCCTGCCCGCAATTAGAGCGCCAAGCGGGCGTTTGGGTGTTTGATGCGGACACATTAGGCCAGACCCAGGTGGAGGATGGCAAACGCTATGTCACTGGCCTGCGCAATGCCGTCGCCATCGAATGGCATGGGGGGTCGCTCTATCTGGCTCAGCATGGGCGCGACCAGCTGAGCGATTTATGGCCAGGCTATTTTGGCCAAGCCGACAATACAGAAAAGCCAGCTGAAGAGTTCCACCGCGTGTCCGAAGGCGATGATTTGGGCTGGCCCTACACCTATTTCGACCCCATTGCCAAAGAGCGCAAACTGGCCCCAGAATATGGCGGTGACGGCAACAAGGCACCCGAAGCTGGGCGCTATAAAGACCCGGACGCCTATTTCCCCGCTCATTGGGGCCCAAATGATGTTGTGTTCGGTACCTCTGAGACCTTCCCCACCCGCTATAAAGATGGCGCCTTTGTTGCCTTCCATGGGTCTTGGAACCGATACCCCGACCCACAGGGCGGCTATAAGGTCACGTGCTTACCCATGAAGGATGGCGCGCCGACGGGCGACTATGAAGTGTTTGCCAACGGCTTTACTGGCAAGGATGGCCCTATTTTCCAGCCTGGTGACGCGGATGCACGCCCGACAGGCCTTGCCTTTGGCCCAGACGGCGCTTTGTATATCAGCGATTCCGTTGAAGGGACCATCTGGCGCATTACCTATGGCAGCGAAAGCTAATGGCATCTCCCCAGACCCCGCCATGCTGAACTTGATTCAGCATCTCTTTAAGCACATTGCTGGAACGACAACCAGATCCTGACTCAAGGTCAGGATTACGGGATGGATATTGGCCGCGTATATGCGACAGGTGACGTTGAAACTAAGCGCGGCGGGCTTGGCCTGTGCATATCTATGCGCACCGCTGGTCCACGCACAAAGCCCGGAAACCATTGTTATTATCAGCGCCCCGCCGGTTTCCGCGGGGCCGGCAAGCGGCCAGTCGCTGCGCCTGTCTGGGGATGCGCTCACCGACCTGCCGTACGGACGCCTTGACGAGGCCTTGGCCGCGACGACCAGCTTCAGCCTATTCAGGCGCCTGCCCTCCCAAGTGGCCAACCCGACCATCCAAGGCGCAAGCCTGCGCGGCATTGGCCCCAATGGGGCTGGACGGGCGGCCGTCCTCCTCGATGGTGCACCGCTGAATGACCCGTTTGGCAATTGGGTGAATTGGGCCGCGCTGGCCCCGGGCAGCATCAGCAGCGTTTCCTTGCAAGAAGGGGCACGGCCCATCAGCGGCGGACCGGGTAGCTTGTCGGGGCTCATTTCCGTCGAAACGGCTCAAACCGAGAAGGGCCTCAGGCTTCAAGCAGGGGTTGATACACTGGAAGGCGTAGACGCAAGCTTCGTACACGGCGCCCGGCTCGGCAAGACAGACATCATCACCTTTGCCAATGGCGGGCGCCGCGAAGGCTATATCCTGGTGCCAGAGCGCCAGCGCGGCCCTGCCGATGTGAACGCCGCGTCCTATGAGGTTGCAGGCGGGGTGAAAGTGGCGCGCACCTTGCGCGGTGCGTGGCGCGGCGCGGCCATGCTGCGAGGATTTTCAGAGCGGCGCGACAATGGGCTCGACGGCGCGCGCAATGATACCCAAGGCTTTGATGGGTCTCTTCGCATCACCGGGGGCGGCGCTGATATCTCCGTCTATGGACAAGTGCGCCGCTTTAGCAGCCTGTTTACGGCCACGGACGAAACCCGCACGACGACGCGGCCTGTTCTGGACCAATTCCAAGTGCCAAGCTACGCCGTTGGAACGCGGCTGACCTATGAAACGCGCTGGTCAAAGCGGCATGAGACCACGCTCATCGGGCAGCTGGACTGGCGCAGCGGTGAAACCAATGAGCGCTTTCGAAACCTGGGCGATGGTTTCACGCGGATAAGGACGGCTGGCGGTCAGCAGCTTTCCGGCGGCTTTGGCGTCGCCCACAAGATGGATGTTTCTCAAACCCTCGCTGTGGATGCAGCCGTGCGCCTTGATGTCCTAACCTCCCGAAACGGCATGCGGCGCGAAACTGACATCGCCAGCGGGGCCATCCTAAGGGATGATATATTCGATAATCGCACTGACACTGTCCCCAGCGGCACGCTTGGTCTGCGCTATCAACCCCTGCCCGCTTGGACGGCGAAACTGCGTGGCTATACCGGTAGCCGGCAGCCGAGCCTGAATGAATATTTCCGCCCTTTCCGCGTTGGCAACGATATCACTGAAGCCAATGCAGAGCTCGATATCGAAACTCTGCGCGGCCTGGACGCCAGCCTGCGCTATGAGCCCTTTGCGGGGCAATTCATCGAAATCAGCCTGTTCCATGATTGGCTGCGCGATGTTGTGGGCAATTTGACCGTGAGCGGCGCCCCGGGCGGCTTCATTGCGCCCTGCGGGTTTGTCCCCGGCAATGGCAGCTGCCGCCAACGGGGTAATATCGAGCGCGCCAGAGCCCGCGGCGGGCAGGTCAGAGCGGGCGCTGCGTTTAACACCCGCGGCAGCCTCTCCCTAAGCTATCGCTACACCGACAGCCGCATCACAAACGCTTCGACCACGCTGGCAGGGCAACGCTTCGCCCAAGTGCCGCGCCACCAAGGCGCGCTTCAAGGCCGCTGGGATATGACAGACGCGCTTCAGCTTTCGCTTATCCTAAGAGGCCAAACCCGCCAGTTTGAGGATGATTTGAACCTGCGCGCGCTCAATGGCTTTGTCGCCTTGGACACAGCCGTGAAATGGGACATCACGGCGTCCACAGCCCTTCGACTGACAGGGACAAATCTGGCCAATAGCGAAATCGAAGCTGGGCGTAGCGCCAGCGGTATCATCACGCGGGGACTGCCCCGTGTAGTTCGATTAAGCGTGGAAAGCCGGTTTTAGCCTTCGATTGAAACGATAACCCGCAGTCCTGACCTTGAGTCAGGACCTCGCTCAGCGGACGGAGCCATTCGCGGAGCAAGATGCTGGATCCCCCGCCTTCGCGAGGGCAGGCAAGTCCAGCATGACGGACGGATGGGCCTTAGGGTCGCGGTGTCGCCACAGAAATCTGCGGCATGGGACGGGCTTTATCATGATGCTGCCAAAGCCCTTGCGCATTCATGGAATAGAGCGGCCGGTAGTTACTGACGAGCTCATGGTCTTCGATATTATCGCGCCGATTGTCCAAAATGATGCGTCGGCCACTGTGGTTCGCAACCAAGACAGCATGCTGCTCGCCGGTAAAGCTCTCTTCCACCAGCACCAGCCGCATTTCAGAGGCAGGAAAGCCAGCGTCTAACAGCGCACGATATTTTGTGAGCGCAAAATCTTCGCAATCGCCGCCGCGCTGCAAGAATTCCGCTGCGGAAGACCAATAGTCTGCCTGACCCCAGAGGTCTTCATCCGCCACATAAGGCTGCGTATTCACAAATTGCTGGACAAGCTTCAACTGATTGAGGCGGTTTTGGCTGCGCAGCAAGGTGACCAAAATATCCCACTTGCGCGCCGATGTTGTATCCATTGGCTGAGGGTTTTCTGCCAGTCGCACAAAGCGTTGTGTCGGCAATTCTGTCCTTGCATCACCGACCCAGCGCTCGACCGACCCAACCAGTCCGCTAAACGGACGCGCTGTCTCATCAGCATAAGCGGGCGCTGACAGCGCGCCTGCCATCAGCACCGCAAAACCAGTTGTTAAGGTAAGCTTCCAGGACATTTTGCGCCTCAACTCTCTCCAACCCTGACGTGCTCTATCACGAACGCGGCGTACAAAGCCGGGTCGCACCGCCGTCCATGTTAGAACTTTTTTAACTCCGTTCCAAGTTAACATCATATTAACAATAAGTTAAGACCCAGCCAGCCGATGAATACCCAACTATAGATTTTTTAAGCGATGCCGCGATGCAACACAAAATATGGTGCAAAGCGGCAAATCAGCGCCTTGCATGGCCAAAACACGGCGTTACAAAGGAGGCAGACCGCCATTTTGGTCTGCATCAACAGGCGCTTTCATGACTGATATTCCAGCCCCGGACCGACGACCAGCAGCCACCGAAATTCTTGGTCATCCGCGTGGGCTTGCCATCTGTTTTCTTACCGAAATGTGGGAACGTTTTTCCTATTATGGCATGCGGGCGCTGCTGATTTTTTACCTGACGCAGCACTTTCTGTTCGAGCAGTCCGAAGCGTCTTTCATCTATGGGACTTATATTTCCCTGGTCTATATCACGCCGGTCATCGGCGGCTTTTTGGCAGACAAATATCTCGGCAGCCGCAAAGCCGTCACGCTTGGCGCAATTCTGCTTGTCATCGGCCATGCCGGAATGGCGCTGGAGGGTGCTGGCTCCAAAGAATTTCTGCTGATTGACGGCACAGAGCATGAAGTCATCAGCGAGGGCCGCGCTGATACCCGCCAGTCCTACTTAAAAATCGGCGATGAACGAGCCGCCCTCAAACCCACTGCCGAGGGCTTTAAAATCTCTGGAGAGAATGCGGCTTTGCCAGACGTCTTGGCACCCGGCAGTTTTGAACGACGGGTCGAAACCGACCAGACAATTCTGATGCTGTTTTACCTGTCCCTTGCCTTCATCATTGCCGGTGTTGGCTTCTTGAAAGCCAATATCTCGACCATCGTCGGGGCACTCTATGAGCCAGGCGACGGGCGGCGCGATGCTGGCTTTACCATCTTCTATATGGGCATCAATTTGGGCTCATTCCTGGCCGTTTTGACATGCGGGTATCTGGGTGAGGTTTATGGCTGGGCCTACGGATTTGGCCTCGCCGGCATCGGCATGCTGCTTGGCCTTATTGTGTTTCAGTGGGGCCAGCCTTGGCTCGAAGGCCGTGCTGACCCATCCGACCCGGCAAAGCTGAGCGAACCCGGCCTGCTCTTTTTGAACAAAGAATGGACCATCTATGTGAGCTCCTTAGCAGTTGTTGCCGCCGCCTTTGCGCTCATTCAGTTTCGCCAGGTTGTGGAGGTCCTCCAATATAGCGCCGTCGCAATCGTCTTTGGCTTGTTGATTTGGTATTCGGTTCGCAAATGCACGCCTGATGACCGAGACCGCATGCTGGTCGCCGTGTTTCTAACGCTCTGCCAGCTTCCCTTCTGGGCGCTCTTTGAACAGGCCGGCTCTTCTATCAATTTGTTCACACGCGATGCCGTTGACCGAAGCTTTTTTGGTGGTGAAATCCCGGCCACGACGTTCTTGTCACTCAACGCCTTTTTTATCTTCACCCTCGCCCCGGTCTTTGCCTTTGGTTGGGTCTGGCTGTCACGGCGCGGGCTTGAGCCGTCAACGCCGATGAAGTTTGCGCTGGCGCTCATGCAAGTTGGGCTTGGCTTTTTGGTCCTGGTTCTTGGCATTGAAGCGGGCGCGGAGGGCGCAAAAGTGGCAGCGATTTGGGTGGTCCTGCTCTACCTCTTGCATACAACTGGGGAGCTGTGCCTCAGCCCGGTTGGTCTCTCGATGATAACAAAACTGTCCGTTGCGCGGGTGGTGGGAGCCATGATGGGGGGCTGGATGCTTGCGCAGGCCCTGGCCGGGTTCCTCGCTGGGCAAATCGCAGCAGCCACCGGCGCAGAGACCATCGGCGGGCAAATCACGGATTTATCCGCCGCGAAAGCAGGCTATGCAGACGTTTATTCCCAGATTGGTTGGGTTTCCATTGGCTGCGGCGCGGTTATTCTGGTGCTGGTGCCGCTGCTGAAAAAGCGCATGCACGGCACTCACTGACCCGCCACAGCGTGCACTATAGTACAAATATCGCTGGTGCATCGCTGCAACACAGCCTGAAAAAGCCGTTTAGAGCCATCCTGCTAGAGCAGACAGGCTAGCCAAGTGGGGCGCCAAACCTAAGTAGAGGGCCAAGCGTCGACGCGCTGCATAAAAAAACTTGCTTTTTCAGGGACAGAAACAATGAAAACAACGACCGCAAGCTATGTACTATCGGGCATTTCCGCCCTTGCCGTTGCGGCAACTCTCCAAGCGCCACAAGCGAAGGCCCAAGAAAGCGGCATCGAGAGTATCGTCATCACCGCCCGCCGCGGGGAAGAAACGCTGCAGGAAGTGCCTGCCACCGTCACCGTGGTCACAGAATCGACCATTGAAGGCGTCAATGCCACTACCGTCGAAGATTTGATTGAACTGGTGCCCGGCGTCACAATCGTGACCAACACGGCAGAGCCCGGCGATAACCAAATCAACATTCGCGGCATCAACGGCACCCGCGATGGCGAAAGCTCAGTCGCTCTCGTCGTCGACGGCATTTTGAAAACCAACACAGCGGTGCTCAACCAAGTCCAAAACAACTTAACGCAGCTTGAAATCCTGAAAGGCCCTCAAGGCGCTTATTACGGCCGCAACGCAGCCGCCGGCGCCTTGGTGATGCAAACCAAAAAGCCAACGGATGAATGGGAATTCTTCGGCGAAGGCAGCTTTGGCAACAACGCCACCGTGACAGCTGCGCTCACCGCTGCAGGCCCCATCTCAGACAACACCGGCCTTTTGATTTCCGCTGATTTCAGAGAAACGGACGGATTTTTCCGCAACACTGGGCCTGTCCCGGAAGCCCAAGGCGCGACCGTGGACCCCTTCCAAGGCTACATCCTGCAAGCCCGGCTCGTGTCTGAGTTTGC
>CAKZYD010000081.1 GCA_937884085.1 uncultured Sphingomonadales bacterium
ATTGGTTGATGAACTCCGAAGAGATTGCTGAAATCATTGTCGGGCCTAAAAAAGGTACTGAACTGGGCGATGAAGCGGCGGCAATCTTGGTGGAGCTGATTACGCAGTCACGTCGGTCCTATTTTAGAACCAATATGAGCCGCAGCTCTGAGCAATCCGAACAAACCATTACCGTGGATACGCCAATCCCCTATGCCATGCGCGATGTACTGCGTCTAATTGATGATGTGATGGGCCAGCCAGACAAAAGAGACTTAATCGGCCCCCATCGCTGGCTGAAATCTCGCATAGAAATGCTGCGCGCTGATGTGCGTTATAATTTCATGTTTGGCGGCCTGACCGTCAAAGACAATATGGCGTCAATCCTGTCGCGGCTGCTGCGAATTCCAGTCAACGACAAGCCGCTCAGTATTGTAGACCTCTCCGGTGTCCCATCAGAAGTGCTCAATGTTGTCGTCTCCATCATCGCGCGGATGACATTTGACTTTGGCCTGTGGAGTCAGGGGAAACATCCCATCTTGCTGGTCTGTGAGGAAGCGCACCGCTATGCGCCGGCCGATGACCGGTTGGGCTTCGGCCCCACTAGGCAAGCGCTGGCGCGCATTGCCAAGGAAGGCCGCAAATACGGTGTCTCCATGGGCATTGTGAGCCAACGACCGGCGGAAATCGCGCCTGTCATCCTCTCACAATGCAACACGATTTTTGCCTTCCGCATGAATTCCCTGCGCGATAGGGAAATTGTGGGCGGGACGTTGGCTGACAGCGCGCACGGCTTGCTCGACTTTCTGCCAGCCCTAGGCAATGCAGAGAGCATCATTGTCGGCGAAGGCGTTCCCATTCCGCAGCGTGTCCGGTTGGACCAGCTCTCTGAGGCGCAGCGCCCCCGGTCTGCAACCGCAGTGTTCAGCGAAGAGTGGTCGCAAGATACCAGCACAGAGCAAGACCTGGCTAAGGTCGTTGATGCCTGGCGGCGCCAAGTTCGCTAGAGCGTCGAACACTTAATCGGAAAATTCACTTTCTGAGAGCGAAATTCCTCATCAAAGCCTCCCTGGCTATTTGAAACGTGCCTTTTATATGCCTGTGCAAGCGGACGGGAGGTGCTTGGTCCGCTCCCATTTTTGCGTCATAAGCACCAGTCAATGGAATTATAGGAGAGGTCTTTATGCGGACACATGTCCCTGACGTTACTTTTAAAACCCGCGTACGCAATGAAGCACTGGGCGGGGACAATCCGTTTGAATGGAAAGACCTGACCAGCGACGAGATTTTCGCTGGCAAGAAAGTTGTTGTGTTCGCCCTTCCTGGCGCCTTCACACCGACCTGCTCTTCCACACACTTGCCAGGCTATGAACAGCACTATGGCGACTTCAAAGCGCTGGGCGTTGATGAAGTCATTTGCCTGTCCGTCAACGATGCGTTCGTCATGTATAAGTGGGGCCTAGACCAAGGCCGGGAAAATGTCTTCCTGCTGCCTGACGGCTCTGGCGAGTTCACCCGCAAAATGGGCATGCTGGTTGACAAAGACAATCTGGGCTTTGGCTACCGCAGCTGGCGCTATTCCATGTATGTGGAAGACAAAGAAATCAAAAAGATGTTCATCGAGCCGGAGTTCAGTGACAACTGCCCGACCGACCCGTTTGAAGTGTCCGATGCCGGCACCATGTTGGAATACCTAAAATCATAATTTTTTAGTTCAGTACCCCAACTTCCCTAAAAGCGCGCCTTGCCCCCACATCTGCAGCGGCGCGCTTTTTCTTTTTCGCTTTGAGCCAGCTCATGCTTCGCGCTAAGCCATCCGCGCTATGACACTCCTGGTGGCAGATATCGGCGGCACGAATGCGCGCTTTGCCTTGGCTCAGCGCGCTGAGCCTAAGGGCTTGACGCTCACGCATACTGAAACGTTGCGGGCTGCTGACTTTGAAAGCTTCGAAGCTGCCCTACGGCACTATCTAAAGGGGGTCGATGCCGCGCCGCTGAAAGCTGCGATTGCCGTGGCTGCACCGGTGAGAGGCGACTGGGTTGCCTTTACCAATAACAGCTGGGCCTTCAGCCAAATCCAAGTCAAAGCGGATTTCGGTTTTGAAGAGGTCATCGTCGTTAATGACTTTGAAGCCTTGGCCGCCGGCATCGCGCATCTGCCCGGTCGGTATTTGACGTTGGTGCGGGCAGGGCAGGCCAATCCATAGTCGCCGCAGCTGGGCATTGGGCCTGGTACCGGGCTTGGCCAAGCGCTTGTGGTGCCCAGTGGCGATACGCCTAGCATCATCCCCACCCAAGGCGGCCATGTCTCTTTCGCGCCGCGCTCGGAGATGGAAATCAAAATTCTCAACACGCTCAGCCGTGAACATCCGCATGTTTCCGCAGAGCTGCTGCTCTCGGGAATGGGCCTTGAGAACATCTATCGCGCCCTGTGCCACATCAAGGGTGACACGCATCAGCGCCTCAGGGCGGCAGAGATTTCTGAGGCAGCTCTGGGCGGAGAGCACCCCACGGCGGCGCAGGCCGCCGGCCTATTTTGCAATATCCTCGGTGCGGTCGTCGGCGATGCTGTCCTCTCTGCGGGTGCGCTGGGCGGTGTCACGCTCGCTGGTGGCATCGTACCGAAAATCATGGACGTCTTTTTAGCCAGTGATTTCGAGTTCCATTTTCTCAGCAAAGGGCCCATGCGACAGTATTTGGAGCCCGTTCCCATCCAGCTCATCACGCAGGACGGCGCGGCGCTTTATGGCGCTGCGGCGCTTTCCAGCCGCTAAAATCTCGCTCGCTACCGCAAATTGAGGCCTTTTAAGTCAAAAGCCCTTGCCTGGCTTTTTCCTGCCGAATTTTCTTATATTTATTCGACCCGCAGCAAGTTTGTATAAAAACCAGCCATGTTATCAGGTTGCTGTCTGTTAACTAAGAACGATTAAAAAAGTTGCTGCGATTGTCATCCGCCAAGGACTTGGCGCCGTATTCTTTGTATTAGTTCAAAACGACTGAGGCATTCAGTGACAGCTGTGGCAAAAATGACTAAGGTAGGGACGCTAGACAGTCAAAAAGGCCCCCACCTTATGGCACCCCGACCAGCATATAAGTTGGCTGATAAACCAACGTCAGACCATCTGTGTACGCTCGTGGAGCGTATCGCCAACCATCGTGACCGCGCGGCATTTGAAGAGCTTTATCGGCACTTCGCTCCGCGCCTCAAAGCCTACGGTATCCGTGCCGGCGCTGATCCGATCACTGCCGAAGAACTTGCGCAGGAGGCCATGATTATGGTGTGGCGCAAGGCTGGCTATTTCGATCGCCGCAAGGCTACCGTATCGACCTGGCTCTTCACGATCGTTCGAAATAAGCGCATCGACCTCCTCAGGCGGCAGAACCGCCCCGAACTGGATGCCGATGACGTTATGGCCATGACAGAGCCTGAAGCAACGCAGGACGAAATCATGGCGTCTCAGCAAAGTGATGCGATTGTGCGTCAGTCGCTTTCGATTTTGCCTGAGGATCAAAAACGCGTCTTGACCATGGCCTTCTTTGAGGAGAAGTCCCACAGTCAAATTGCGGAAGATTTATCATTGCCGCTTGGTACGGTAAAATCGCGCATTCGGCTTGCGATGAACCGGCTCTAGGGCCCGCTTTCAAAGGAAGTTACAATTTAATGTCTATGGTTGTGCTGCACGCAGATGAAGGGCTTATGCTCGACTATGCCAGCGGCGCGCTCAGTGAGCCTATGTCGCTTGCCATGGCTACGCATCTGTCCCTCAATAAAAAGTCTGCAGTGGATTATGACGCGCTGAACGCAGTTGGCGGCGCGCTGCTCGAAGATCTTCATGCCGTTGGGGCAGATGAAGATGATTTTGGCTTAAGCGATGTTTTATCTCGCCTGGACGATGAGCCAGTGCGGGCGCGCCCGGTTGGGTTTAGTAGCGTGACGACAGACGTCGTGCCTGCGCCGCTTCGCGACTATCTGCCAAGTGATTTGGATACTCTCCCATGGCGCCGCGTCGCGCCTGGTGTTGAAGAATATTCCATTCGCACGGGCTCCAATGAAGGCCGCACGGCCCTGTTAAAAATTCAGCCTGGTCAATCCATGCCGGAACACACCCATGGCGGCCGGGAAATCACTGTGGTGCTGAAGGGATCCTATGTGGATGGGTGTGAAACCTATCGCCGCGGTGATTTGCAAGAGGCTGATGAAGAGGCAAACCACCAGCCTATCGCAGACCATAAAGATGGCTGCTTGTGCTTGATTGTGCTGGATGCGCCGGTGAAACTGACAGGCCGTGTTGGCCGTCTCCTCAATCCCTTTATTCGGTTTTAAATTATGACACTCAGTTTGCGCAGCTCCGGCTGCACTGCGAAGACGTGGGGGGCCGTTCGTTCGACGGCCCTTTTTTTTGCCGCAACGACGCTGGCCTCAAGCCTGGTTGCCGCTCCCGCGCTTGCGAAAAAAATCAAAGGCGCCGTTGAGCAGTCCCGCCAAGGCGACATCGTTTTCGCCATGGACCGGAAAGGCGATGAGATAGGCCATCATAGCGTGACCTATACGCCGCTGGAGGATGGTCGCTTGCAAGTCGATGTGGCCATCACCATCAAGGTGAAGTTCGCCTTCATCGTTGCCTATCGCTATGAGCATCTCAATCGTGAGATTTGGTCTGCCGATGGCAAGACGCTGCTGTCGATTGAATCGGAAACCTTCAACAACGGCAAAAACATCAGCATTTCCGGCAAGCGCACCGATGCGGGCTTTGCCATGATTGACGAGGATGGCACGGAATATCTGATTGAGGGAGACATTGCCCCCACCAGTTATTGGAATGCCCTGCTGTTGGAGGCAGATAGCGCGGTTCTCAACACCCAAAAAGGCAAAGTCGCTGACGTTGCGTTTATCAACCAAGACAAAAGCGATGTTGTGGCGCCCGATGGCACGGCGGTGACAACGGCCCTATATGAGAGCCAAGGCGAGCTTGAACGCATTTACGTGGACTATACCCCAGACAACGCGTGCTGGGTGGGCTTGGAATTCTTCCCGCCGAAGCAGGACGTTGAAATTACCTATCGGCTCACATCCTATTTCGCGGCACAGCGACCGGATTTGGCCGCTTACCCAAGGCTTGATGCATGCCAAAAGGTATTTTTGCCGGAGCCCATTCCGGCGGAAGATCAAACCTTGCGCCTGACCCAACAAGATAGGCAGCCCGGCAGCAAATCATGACCTATGATTTCAAGTCCATCTGGGTGATTGGCGCATCATCCGGCATCGGGAAAGCTGTGGCCGAACGTCTTGCTAAGGACGGTGTCGAGGTGGCGATTTCAGCGCGGTCGGAAGACAAGCTCAACGCCATCGCTGCAACCAATCCAGACAAAATCACGGCTTGGCCGGTCGATGTGTCTGACGAGGCATTGGTCAAAGAAACCGCGCAAAAGCTTGACGAGCATTTTGGTGGGCTTGGGGCGGTCCTTTATTGCGCCGCTGCCTGGGACCCGACGAACGACCAACAAATCAATCCGGCGGCTTTTGAAAAGAGCCTCGATATCAACATCATGGGCGCGGTGCGCATGTTGGCTGCCGTCGGGCCTGCCATGGAACAGCGCGGGCAGGGGCGTATCGGGATTATCTCCAGCGTTGCCGGCTATCGCGGCTTGCCCAACGCTGCTGAGTACGGAACCACCAAAGCGGCGCTCATCCACCTGTGTGAAAGCTTGCGCTTTAAATATGCAGACGTAGGCGTGACTTTGCAGGTCATCACGCCAGGTTTCGTGGAAACACCGCTGACCGACAAGAACGAGTTCCCTATGCCGTTCATCATCTCGCCGGAAAAAGCGGCGGATTACATCTGCAAAGGCATGCAGACAAACAATTTTGAAATCACGTTCCCCAAGCGCTTTACGTATCAGCTCAAAGCACTGCGCATGCTGCCGCACAAGATCTATTTCCCAATGGTTGGCAAGGCGACCAAGGGCAAGGCTTAAGGCGCGTCACCGGCTCTCCGTGCCCCGCACCCAAGTCAAGAACGCTGGCGCCGGGGGCTAAGTTCGCGGCCCACGCCGCTACGACATCATCGCCAACAGATGACCGCATTGCGATATACTCATCGGCGAGCGCGTCATATCCGCATGAGGCGTCCACTGTCATAGGTTTGTTTTATGGCTATTTCGGCCAAAATACCGCAAAATAAGCGCAATTTTGCCGCACTTCGCACGATTTTGTGACCACCTGCGATATCAATTCATGTGCAGTTCACCAAAATTTATGCAAACTACACAGGCTAAAGGGGCTTAAGTCTGGCGGCGGAGCTGCCGAAGCAAGAAGGTCTATGATTATGAGAATGTTGAAATTGTCGTTGGCTATGGCGGCCACTTTGGCTCTTGGCGCTTGTGCATCGGCGTTTAAGTCCGATGTCGCGCACTTCCACCAGCTGCAGGGCGTGTCAAGCGGTGCCACGTTTGAGATTGTGCCCAAGGATGAAGAGCTAACCGGCGGCCTCGAATTTGCACAATATGCGAATTTGGTGCGCAGCAAATTGATCCAGCAAGGCTATCAGCCCGCAAGCTCCGCAGATGGCGCAGATCTGATTGTGACGCTCGACTATGGCGTGTCTGATCCAACCCAGAAAATCCGCACCCGCGGCGGTGGCTTTGGCGGCTACGGCTTTGGCGGCGCTGGCTTTGGCAACCCGTTCTTCTTCGGTCCCGGATTTGGCCCTGGTTTTGGCGGCGGTTTTGGCCCGGACGTCTATAGCTATGAAGTCTATAGCCGTGGCCTCAGCCTCAGCATTGAAAAGCCTGCAACGGCCAACAGCGCCCGTGAAGTGGTGTTTGAAGGCAGCGTGGAATCCAATGGCCGCGACAACAACCTGCCTGAAGTGATGCCTTTCCTGGTAGAAGCCATGTTTACCGATTTCCCTGGTACATCTGGCGTCACCCGTGAAGTCAAAATCAAGGATCTGGGCGCGCAATAAGCGCCGACATCTCCTAAAGAGATCAAGCCAGAGGAGCGCCCGCTCCCTGGCTTTTTTGTTGGTTTTTTTCACACTTGCGCTCAAAAACAAGCTCATGCACACTCAAACCCATGAGCTTTGAACCTGCCAACCCCCCGTCCGCGGCGGACGCCAAGCGCGCCAAGCGGCGCTACCGCAAGTTCTGCGTCGTGGTGGATGGGTCCGAGGAAAGCTATGCCGCGCTCCGCTTTGCCGCTGGCCGCGCCGCCCATACAATCGGTGGCCGCGTTACCTTATTCTGCGCCTTGGCACCTGCATCTGGCGGCCATTGGGTGGCCGTGCAAGAGAAGATGGACGAGGAAGCGCGCGAGGAGGCAGAAGCCGAACTCAGCAAAACCGCAGACGCTATTTTCGACTATGTGGGTCTGCGCTCGGAAATCGTCATCTTGCAAGGCGACCTGAAAGAAACCCTGCAAAAGCACTTGGCGGAAGATGATACGCTGTTTGCGCTTATACTGGGCGCGCGCCCCGGCGCAGCCCCAGGCGCATTGGTCGATTTCTTCTCCGGCGATGTCGCAGGCACACTGCCGTGCCCCGTCGTTATCGTGCCTGGCGCGCTCGATCCCGCGCGCATTGATGCTATCGTTTAACAGCGCTCATTGGTGAGCGGCGCACCTATTTGAAGGTGACCTTGAACGAACCAAGGGTAGTGCCGCTCTCTCCTTTCCTCAACCTTAGGTACGAACCACCATAGTTTCTTCCTCGGCATATTTGTGCCTTTGAAGGAAAAACTTAATGGCAAGGTTATGCTTGGAAAGGAAAAATTCAGAAGCAAGCGCTATGAAAGGCAAGCGGGAGAAAAGAAAACCATAAATTATAAGGATATTTTCCCAAGGCGGCCTCTATGATCCAAAACGCGCTCCAAGTGCCAGACCGATTTTTGGCGTTCGCCTTCGGTGCTGGCGATATCCTTATTGAGCTCGACCAAAGCCTGCGCATCAAGTCCATTGATGGCGCCACTGGCCTGCTAGATCCGCAAGGATCGTCGGACTTAACGCGTTTGAATTTGGCTGATTTGGCTGCTGCAGCCCATCAGAATGAATTTGCGAAGCTTGCCAAACTGAATGAGAAAAAGAGCTATCGCTATGGCCCGGTCACTCTGCCACTCGGCGTAGAGCCCACCCGGCGCAACCGGTTTTGTGTGTTTGTGAACAAAGTGCTTGGCGAAGACCGGGTTTTCGTCACCTTGTCGCTCGAAAGCCGCTTGGTGCGCGATGCTTTCGGTTCAGATGAAGCGCTGATGGCCAATACGACGCCAGATGCTTTTATCGACCGTGTGAAAAAGCGCCTGACGGAACAGACTGATGACCCAGCTGGCGTCAAGCTCAGCGTCATAGAGGCGCTCAATGAGAACCTAACAAGCACTGCCGCCGCTGCCGTGCTGCGCACACTGGCTGAACAAAGCTGCGACGGGGGCACAGCTGCACAGTTGAGCCCTGGCCGTTTTGCCGTCCTCCACTCAGCTGCGCCCGACGCGCCCGACACGCACGCCCTC
>CAKZYD010000082.1 GCA_937884085.1 uncultured Sphingomonadales bacterium
CAAGACGAGAGGCAACCGGCCCCACAATGGTGTAGGCTAAGAAAATCCCCAAAAACGTTCCCACCAGTGCGCCGCCAACCATGGCGCCGAGGATTTCCGTCGGCTCATTAATGCTGGCCATGGTTTTCACGATACCCAAAACGGCGGCCACAATCCCAAGGGCAGGCAAACCATCGGCCATGGTTTGCAGCGCATGCTGGGCCTCGTGCTCCTCAGCATGGTGACGCTCTAGGTCTTTGTCCATAGCGTCTTCCATCTGGTGCGGGTCTTCAAAGTTCATCGTCATCATGCGCAGATAATCGCAAATGAACTCTTGCACATGATGATCTTGAGCCACGCCGCCAAAATGCTGGAAAATCTTGGATTCACCTGGGTTTTCGATATGGGCCTCAACCGCCACCACCCCTTTGGACTTGATGGTCTTGATAAGCGTGAAGAGGAGGCCAAGCAGGTCCTTGTAATCCTGCTGTTTCCATTTGGCGCCCTTGATGGCGTGCATGACACCGCCCAGCGCGCCTTTCATGACACCGCCGGAGTTGGACATGAGAAACGCGCCAATAGCCGCGCCGAAAATCATCATGAGCTCGGTCGGCAACGCTTTGATAATGATGCCAAATTTCCCGCCCGCGAGCGCGAAGCCACCAAACACGGCGACGAAAACAACAATGATACCAACAATAATAAACATGGGCGCCCGGCGGCCTTGTGATGAACACTGGCCGCTGTTATGCGCCGATTAAGCTTGAGATAGCGTTAAACGCCGGTTTCCTGAACCAAAGCGGTTAACATGCCGGGCCGCAGGATTTGGGGGAGTTCGATGGGCTCGCGGCTCCCAGCGGGATAAAATAGATAAAGCGGCACCCCTGCCCGGCCGTAACGAGCCAGCACGGCAGCGATTTTCTCATCTCGGCGCGTCCAGTCAGCAACCAGTGTCTTCACGCCAGCGGCGGCAAAAGCGTCGCGGACAGTTTCCGTCTTTAAAGCAAGGCGTTCGTTGGCCTTGAAGGTGATTCACCAATCAGCGGTAAAGTAGACGAAGACAGGCGCATCGCCGCCGGATAAATCGGCCAAACGCGCCTCGCTAAAGGTCTCCGCTGACAAGTCAGCCGGCACCGCCTCCTGCAGTTGTCGGCTGTAGTCGATTTGCGCAAAGCCAAGCGCTGCGATCACCAGCGCACCCAGCGCAGCCGCTGGATATAGCCGGGCCGCTTTGCCGCTTACCCCGCGCCCGCGTTGAAGAGCCCAGAGCGCAAAACCAATCAGCAAGGCAATGGCTGAGGTGAGGAGGACGCCCTCAGATCCGGATTGGTTAGACAGCACCCAAAGCAGCCACAGCATCGTCGCAAACATTGGGAAGGCCAGGAGCTGCTTAAACGTATCCATCCAGGCGCCTGGCTTTGGCAAGCGACGTTGCAAGGCAGGGATATAGCTGAGCAGGAGGAAGGGCAGCGCCAGGCCAAAGCCAAGGCAGAAGAATATGAGGAGCGCCGCTGGGGCTGGCTGTGTGAGCGCGAAGGAAAGCGCTGTGGCCATAAAGGGCGCAGTACAGGGCGTTGCAACCACGGTCGCCAATACACCCGTTGCAAAGGACTGGACCCCGCCAGACTGTTGAGACAGCCAAGACTGGCCAACGCCAGCGAGCCGCCCAGAAACTTCAAACGCGCCAAGCAGATTGAGGCCCACGACAAACATCACCAGCGCAAGGGCAGCGACCATCACCGGCGATTGCAATTGAAAGCCCCAGCCAAGCTGGCTACCTGCCGCGCGCAGGCCCAGCAAGACACCTGCCAAAGCAAGGAAGCTAAGAACAACACCCGCCGTGTAAAACCACCCTTCCGCGCGCGCCGCGCCTGCGCTTTCGCCGCCAGATTTGGCAAAGCTGAGCGCCTTCAGGCTTAAAACCGGGAAGACGCAGGGCATCAGGTTTAAAATCAGTCCACCAACAAAGGCGAACGCCAAGGCTGTCGGAAGCGACGCTGTCAGTCCGAGCGCTGAAACTGCGCCGCCTTGCGTAGTAGGCGCTGTGACATCAAAGTCGCTGGGTGCCAGCTCAAGCGCGTAGCCACGTGCGGGCCCGCCTGCTTTCGGCGTCACTTTTAGAACAGCCTTGACCGGACCGGGCAGGCTATCGCGCTGTGCATCGATGCGAATTTGGATTTGGCTGTCACCCGTCCACGTCACAGTTTGCGGTGCCTCATAGACAATCAGGCCGCCTGTTTCAGGAAACAGCTGAATAGCGCCCACATCCTGCTGCATGAACGGCACATCTATTTGGGCCACGAAATCTTCCTCCGTGACCACAGCCGAGGCAGCCCAATCCGCCGGGCGCGGCAAAGCTACGAGAATCAGGTCGAAACACGTCTCCACCGCCGCGATCGCCAGCTGGGCAACCGGCAAGCTAATGGCGACATCTCCGCCTTCAGGCACGCATATCTTGTCATCGCAGGACAGCCACTCGACCTTGGCGCCCACGTCAACAGTCTCGCCAGCATAACCTACAGGCACAGTCACCTCTGTGAGTAAGTCGAATGATTTCAGATAGCCATAGTTCGTAAAGTCGGCGAAACTGAACGCGCTTGGCGTTGGAAAGGCGAAATCGTCAACCGCCGTACCTTCCGGCAAGGACCAGCGGGCTGTCGGTGCAAAGCCAGTATCCCCGGGATTTTTCCAATAAAGATGCCACCCTGGCTTAACGGTAAAGGACACGGCAAGCGCCAGCGGCTCCCCAGGCACAATCTCAGGACGTTCGGCATAGAGCTTTATCTGGGTCTCCGGCGCGTCACCATATTGCGCAGACGCAGCGCTTGGGAGCGCTGCAGCGAGGAGCATAAGAAAACACAAAAACAATTGGCGCATGGCTTTGGAGACCAGATTTCTTTTATCGTTATAGCGCAGCACATAGGCCTTTGTGGCCATTGAGTACAGACACACACTGTCACGACAGCGTGAACATGAGGTTGTCGACCTCATTATGGCACAAAATTCCCTCTCCCCACTCTGGGAGAGGGAGCAAGCTGCTTTGCCTGTCAATAGACCGCAGCCCTGAACTCGATTCAGGGTCTAGTTCCACAGCCGGTGCCTCGTCATCAACGAGATGCTGAATCAAGTTCAGCATAGCGGATGCTGAGAGGCCCCCTCCTGATCCCCACCCAAGAGCACGAAAGACTTCTAGACACAAAAAAGCCGCTTGCCCCGGAAGACAAGCGGCCATTTTTTCGGTTCGAAGCGCGGCTTAACGTTTGGTGAATAGGTAGCTGCGGCGGGCGTTGGCCTTACCGTATTTCTTCCGTTCCACCTCCCGGCTGTCGCGCGTTAGGAAGCCGACTTGCTTCAGTGGCTTGCGCAGCGCTGGCTCATACAGGCTGAGCGCTTTGGAAATACCGTGCTTCAGCGCGCCGGCTTGGCCAGACAGACCGCCCCCATGCAGGTTGCAATAGACGTCATATTGGCCTTCACGCTGGGTGACTAGGAAAGGCTGATTGATGACCATGCGCAGCGTGGCGCGGGCGAAATATTCCGCTTGGTCTTTTTCCTTACCGTTGCGCGAGCATTTCACCGTCACTTTGCCAGAGCCAGGTTTAATCCAAACGCGGGCAACAGAGTCTTTGCGCTTACCAGTCGCATAGGCGCGGCCATGCTCATCGATTTGCGGGTCAGGCAAAATTTCTTCAACCACATCTTCTGCTGGCGGTGCTGCGGTTTCAGTGAGTTCTTTTAAGGAGTCGAGGGTCTTTGCATCAGTAGCCATGGATTAGCCCCGCTTATTCTTGGTGTTCATGCTAGCAACGTCCAGCACTTGCGGCTGGGCACCATCATGGGGATGCTCAGCGCCGGAATAGACGCGCAGATTGCGCAGCTGCTGACGGCCCAAGGGACCTGATGGCAGCATCCGCTTAACGGCGCGCTCAATCACGCGCTCTGGGAAACGACCGTCAAGCACTTGCGCTGCTGTTTCGCTTTTGATGCCGCCCGGATAGCCGGTGTGGCGATAGTAGGTCTTGTTGGCGCGCTTGCCGCCCGTCAGCTTCACTTTGTCCGCATTGACAACAATCACATTGTCTCCGCAATCCATGTGCGGCGTATACATTGGCTTATGCTTACCGCGCAGGCGGGTCGCGATGACCGCAGCCAGGCGTCCAAGCACCACATCTTCAGCGTCCACAAGCAGCCATTTTTTCTCAATGTCTGCTGGACGCGCGGAATAAGTTTTCATTCCACATCTCCATTTCAGCGCCTGGCCACATGCCACCCGCTCACTTAATGCGCGGCTTTTTTCATTGAGCCATCAGAAAGTCAAGAAAAACGCTTAAAAACAGGATTTTGAAATTACGGTAAAATAATACCGTATAATCAGACCGCCCAAACGCGGCGCTGTTTCATCCTGTGCAGTAAGGCCAAGGTGACAGCAAGAACGACGACCGCCCAGCCCTGATGCATGGTGCCAAGCCAGACGGGCACTGCATTCAAAAGGGTGAAGATGCCAATGAGCGCTTGGCCAATCACAGCGGCGAGCAAAAGCACGGCCAAGGCTGCGCCCGCTTTGTCTGTCATGCGCTTGGGCAGTGTTACGGCCAGATACAGCGCCGCCGCACAGACGCAATAGGCCAAGATGCGGTGCAGGAATTGCACTGTGGGAATGCCGTTGAAGAGACGATCGACCAGCGTTTCTCCCGCAAAGGTCTCTGGCGGCACAGCGTAGCCCGACATGTCCGGCCAGGTATTGTAAGCATAGCCAGCATCAAGCCCGGCAACGAATGCGCCATAGACGATTTGCAAAGCAAGCAGGCTGAGAAAAGCCCAGCCCAGGCTGCGGATGCGGCCACTGGCTTGGGCTTGAGGGGCTGGGGTTAGCAGGTCAAGCGCCGTCCAAAACACAGCGCTGAACAGTATAAGCGCCAGCGACAAGTGGGCGGCCAGGCGATAATGGCTGACGGCAGGTTCATCAACCAGGCCGGATTGCACCATGAACCAGCCCAAAGCCCCCTGCCCGCCGCCGAGAATGAGCAGCAGGACGAGGCGCGGCGTAAGCGGTTTTGGAATGGAGCGCCGAACGAGAAAGACGAGAAGCGGCAGCGCAAAGGCGAGTCCAATGAACCGGCCCAGATTGCGGTGCCAAAATTCCCAGTGATAGATGCTTTTAAACGCCTCAAGCGACATGCCCGCATTGACTTGCTGGTATTCTGGCGAGGCCCGGTATTTCTCAAATTCTGCAAGCCAAGCCGCTTCACTCAGCGGCGGCACAAAGCCTGTCACAGGGCGCCAATCGACCATGGAAAGGCCAGATTCGGTCAGCCGCGTTGCACCACCAACCATCACCATGAGAAGGATGAGGCACGCGACAGCCGCCAGCCACAAGCCCACAGCACGGCGGCTCACCGCCTCTCGGCGCTTATGCACCGCCGCAAATTGCGCGGCTTCTTGTTCCAGATTCACCAACATGCGCGGCTAAATACCGAGCCGCGGCGCACCTTACAAGCGCCGTGATGCCACGCCTATTTGCTGCGGCCGGTCAATTTTTCCGCTGTTCTGAGTGCGCCAAGCCCCAACATGGCAAGCACCAGCTCAAAAAGATGGTCCGTATCAATGGCCGGTGGCTCGACAGTCAGGCCTTGCAGCGCCACCACCCATTGAAATAGCGGGTGCCCGAGAAAGGCCCACAAAATGCTAAGCCCGCAGATCCAGCCGATGAATGGCCGCCACCCGGCGACAAAGATGGAACGGTGCGCCGCTTCCACCTTGTTGATCTCCGCCTGCAAGAGGTGCGGCTTTTGCGCGATTTTGGTGAGGATGATGTTGGCCTGGGCGCGCTCTTCATCAGAGGTAAAAAGCTTGTCAAAGACATTGCCAAGCGCTGTGACGGCATCCGTTGCAGGCCGACCAAAGAGCGTGCCGAGCAGGCTCATGGGCTTTCCTCGCGCAGCTCAAAATGGACCAAATCGTCGAAAACATTGTCTTGCGTTGCGGTATCGCCGTCCCAATCACCGCCCCAGCGGATATCGAGGCCCATCGCCTGCGCGGTGCCGAGGACGACACCGCCGAACAAATGGAAGCGGTCCCGGTCGTCCCAATCGATGGGCCAAGGCGCCACATCCACTGCGAGGCTCGGCAGGGCATTATGCTTGCTGGCAGGCCATTGCAGGGTCGAGGCCCCGCGCGCAAACGCGGCGTCTTGCCGGTCGCGTGTCCGGTGACCTTCTAAGACGGTACAATCAAAGCGCTGCACGACGGATTGAAATAAGCGCTGCAGCCGCTCATCGCAGCTTTGCAGGCGTTTCAGGGAGGTGTTTGAGAAGTGGGGCATGGCTGCAAAAATACCCGGCAGCCATAGCTGTAGGACAGCGCAAAAATGGTGGGGAACAAAGAGTTTACCGTGACGCTGTGTTCAGCTTTGGAAGAAGGTTGAAAATCCTCCTGCAAACACCGGAGGATTTAGGAGTGGACCGCGAAAAGACCCGCCATGCTGAACTTGATTCAGCATCTCTTTGATGGCGAGGCTCAGGCTGTGGAACAAGATCCTGAATCAAGTTCAGGACTGCGGGTGTTGCAGTAGGCAAAGCAGCTTAACCCCCTCCCTAGCCCTCCCCCAGAACGGGGGAGGGAGTTTTGCTTACTTACCAACCCAGTGCCCGGTGAAGACCTGCTCCAGCCAGGCCAGAAAATAGTATTGCGCCACACCAATCGCGGACAGTGTAAAGAGCGCCGCAAAGACTTTATCCGTTTGCAAGCGGTTTGACGCTTCCAACATCGTCCAAGCAAGGCCGCTTGCCGTGCCGGACCCGGCCACGAATTCAGCCACGACAGCGCCAACGAGGGCGAGGCCTGCGGAAATTTTGAGACCGGAGAGGAAGGCAGGCATGGCAGCGGGCACCTGCAGATGCACAAAGGTCTGCCAGCGGCTGGCGCCATAGAGTTTGAAGAGTTCCGTTTGCGATTTATTGATGCTGCGCAGGCCTTGGATGAGAGTGGTGAGCAGCGGGAAAAAGGCGACGAGCGTCGCAATAATGACCAAGGTCAAGGTAATATTGTCAACGCCGACCCAGATGATGATGAGTGGCGCGACGGCCAGCACGGGTGTCACCTGCAAGATGACGGCATAGGGATAAAAGGTCAGTTCAAGCAACCTGACGGCAGAAAAGGCCAGTGCGAGGCCAAGCGACAAGACGACCGCCACGGCCAAGGAAATCCAGGTGATTTTGAGGGTTTGCTAGGCTGCGCTGTCTAAGTCCGCGGCAGCGCTTGAAAACGCGGCGGCAATGGCACTCGGTGCAGGCAGGATGAAGGGTTTAATGTCCCATGCAGTCACTGCATATTCCCAGCCTAGGAGGAGCGCGATAGCTGCCACGAGCGGTGCTGTTATTTTTATCACGCCAAACCTCCTGCCGCCGCTCTGAGCGCTGCGCTGACCTGGGCGGCGGCAGTACTGAAGACTTCGCTTTCCCGAAAGCTGTCATCGCGCTTGCCTGGCGCCGCGATCGCAATTTCTGCTGCTATCTGACCCGGTCCGCTGGACAGAACGATAACGCGGTCTGACAAGAAACAGCCTTCAAAGACGCTATGGGTTACGAACAAGACACCGAGGCCATCATCGGCGGCAATCTCGCGGACCATTCGGGCCAGGTCAAAGCGGCGCAATTCATCCAGCGCCGCAAAGGGCTCGTCCATCAGCATGATGTTTGGGCTTGAGGCCAGCGCCCTGGCAATTGAGACGCGCATGCGCATGCCCCCGGAAAGCTCTGACGGGAAAGCCGTATAGCGCTCTGCCAACCCCACCCGTTCCAGGGCGGAGAAGACTTTTGGCATTGGCTTTTTCTGGCCCGCCAGTTTGAGCGGCAGCACCACATTGGACGCGACATTCGTCCATGGCAGCAGCGCTGCATCCTGAAACACAAAACCGATGCGGGCATCGTCCTTCAACGTGACCGCGCCGTCGCTGGCGTGTTCAAGGCCTGCCACGCAGCGCAGAATGCTACTCTTGCCGCATCCAGACGGGCCGACAAGCGTGACCACTTCACCGGGCGCAACGCTCAGCGAAACGTTGCGGACGGCCTCTACATCACCAAAGCGGACCGTCATATTTTCAACGGAAACGAGGGCGGTCATTTTGGCGGCGGCGTTAAGAACCGGCTGGTGATAATCGTTTGAAGCGGCAAATCGGCGTCATAGAGGCCCATGTCTGAGACCTGCGCCAATAGGTCGAGCCAGCGCTTACCAGTCATCCAGCCGACATTTTGCCAGGCCTCGCCTTTGCCAAACACGATAGCGTTGTCTTGCAGCGCTTGTTTTGCATGCGTGAGAAGCGCCTGCGTCATTTCCCGGTTATCGCGCAGGATGCGGGCATCGGCCTTGGCGCTATCCCCAGTGAGATAGCCATGCCAGCCGCGCTGATTGGCGCTGACAAAGGCTTTGACGAGCGCTGGCTTTTCCCGGGCCAGCTCCCCGCGCACGGCCACCATTGCCGCATAACCGGTGTAGCCATTATCGGCCAATAAGAATGGGCGTGGCGAGGCACCACCAGCAGCTGCCGTAAATGGCTCGCTTGTCACGTAGCCTTGCTGGGCAGCCTCTGGCGTGATGAGCCAAGGCGCGAGCGAATAGGTGTATTTTCTAATTTGCGCATCTTCATAGCCAAAGCGAACCTTGAGCCATTGCCAGAACGTGCCAACAGAGGCGTCACCCACAAAAATCGGGCGTCCACGCAGGTCTTCCAGCGATTGTGCACCGCTGGCTTCATGCACCATCAAGATTTGTGGGTCTTTTTGGAAAGCAGCCATGACAATCATGACATCGGCTTTCAGGGCAACCAGATTGAGCGCTTGGAAGGCATTTGAAATCATCGCGGCGTCGACTGCGCCAGCCGCAATGAGCCTGGCGGGGTCGCTTTGCGGGCCACCGGCGCGCAGCTTTACGTCGATGCCCGCTGCTTCATAGAGGCCGGCTTCCTTGGCTTGATAGAAGCCGCCCTGCTCTGCCTGCGGGCGCCAATCCATGAGGAAATCGATGTCAGCAGCTTGGACTGCTGTTGAGCAAAGCGCCAGTAAGGCTGAGAAAAGAAGGACGCGCATTACCAGCCTCCGCCTCCGCCACCACCGCCCCCGCCTCCGGAAAACCCACCGCTGGAGGAAAAGGCGCTGCCGGACGAGTGCTGCGGTGGGTTTGAGGCCCGCACGAGGCTGCTGGAGAATTGCGTGGCCAGTAGATTGCTGAAGCGGCCTGCCGCGAAGGGCCTGGTGCCGCCCGCATAATACCAAAGGGGCCTATAAGGCGCAGAACCGCCGCTTTCCACCTGCGTGGCCTGGGCCAGCTGCTCTTCGAAGAGCTCACTCCAATCTTGCTCCACATCAAGCGCTAAGGCGTGGGGCAAATAGGCTTCAAACAGCTCCGGCGTCATCTCTGGCGGATTGTGAAAATTCATGCGGTCTTGCTCAGCTACTTTTAGATATTGGCGAAAGCCGTCAATTTCATCAAGCAACCGCCGGCCGACCCGCGTAGGGGCCTTCATCCAGTGGTAAAATGCAACGCATGTCCCAACAATCAATGCGGCAATGATGGCCACACCAGCTGATGCGACAGCGATGAAGGCAATAGCACCGACAATCAGCCCGCCCGTCATCATGATAAGCGGCACGGACCCGGTAAGCGCGCTGAAGATATCTTTGAAGGTCATCCGCCGCGCTGCCATGAGCCATTGGGTCCTGCTGCGCACAACCGCTTCATAGGTGCCAAAACCCCATAGGGACAGCCAAACGCTGAGCATCACTGTCGGTACTGTTTGCGCGGAACTTATTGCAAGCCACAGCAGAAGAACAAGGCCGATTGCTGCACCAGTGAGGACAGTGCTGGTGTTGAGCGTGAAGTAGGCGACCTCATAATCGGACTTCAGCGTCTTTTCTAAGTCCTTTTTGGCCTGGCGTAGGCGGGTGTGATTGATGCGGCTCACATCAAAGCGCGCTGGACCGTCTTTATAGAGGGCATCGGCGACCGCCCGCTCCCCCTTGGTAAGGGTGACGTTTTTGCGAAAGGTCCGTTCCAAGAAATACTCGTTGGGCGCTTGCTCGTTGATAATCAGATAGCGCTTGACTGCCATGCTCAAGATGGCAGCCGTAAGCGCCTTGTCGTCCATGCCCATGGTGCGGACATAGCGCAGAGAGGCTGCGCCCAGGCCAGCGGGCGGATAATAGCGCGGCACCAGCGGGCCAGGCTGCGGGTCTCGCCCTTTGCGAACCCATTGAAGGGTGAAAAACCCAAGCAAAGCGCCATAGCCGAGCAGAACCGGAAGACTGCCTAAGGCAGCGATATCGTCAATAATCTGCGTATAGGCAGGCGGCGGGGTGACGATGCCTTTCGGCCAAATGCCCGCGACGGTTAGGCCTTCCCCAGGCAACAGCCGCCGTGTTGTGGAGACGGTGATTGAGGAATCCAGATTGTCACGGCGATTTGTGTCAGACTCGGTGGAGCCGATGAGGCCAGTGTAGCTGCGAAACCGGTCAAAGCGCGCGCCCTCAGGCGGCACCACGCGGGCTTCAGCGCGCAGAATTGGAAAGGCCCAGCCATTGCCGGTCACATTCCAATAGAGCTCATCATAGGTTTTATAAAAGCCAACCTGCCTGCCCGTTTCATAAGTGATTTCATAGGTTTGAACGGAGCGGTCTAGGATAACATCAGACCGGCCAATACGGATGCGTAGGAAATCCCCCTTGCGCTCTGTCACATAGGGCTCGGGAACGCCGTTCCGGGTCACGTTGGAAACAGAATAAGACGCGTCCAGCGTATCCCCTCGGTCATCGCGGAACTGCACCGGCAAATCCCTGAAAATGCCCCTGCGGATTTGCTTTTGCTCGACTTTAACCTCAATGGTCTCTTTCACCCGGACAGTGCCATCCAGCTGAATGGCGATGTCCGCCTTGAAAGATTGAATCACCTCTTCTGCAAAAGCTGGCGATGAGAGCGCAAGAAAGGCCGCAAGCAAATAGGCGACTGCTTGGACCCATGTGCGCAGACTGTGGCGCCTGTCAGCCAAAAGAAACCTTGACCGGCTCACGGGCGGCGGGATCATCATCCAGCTCAAAATACTCTGCCATTCCAAAGCCAAATTGCTTCGCCACGACGTTGGAGGGAAACTGCTCCACCTTGGTGTTCAGCTCTTGAATGCTGCCATTATAATAGCGCCGCGCCCGGCCGATGGTCTCTTCAAGCTTTGAGAGCTCGCTTTGCAGGCTTTCAAAGTTCTGATTGGCCTTTAGGTCCGGATAGGCCTCTGCCAAGGCAAACAACTGGCGCAGGGCGCCGCTCAGCATGGCTTCGGTTTGCGCTTGCTGCGCTGGCGTACCTTCATTTGCGACAGCCCGGTTGCGCGCTTCTACAACATTTTCAAGGGTTTGTGCTTCGTGCTTGGCATAACCTTTCACCGTCTCTACGAGGTTCGGGATGAGGTCGTAGCGGCGCTTGAGCTGCACGTCGATATCAGACCAGGCTTGGTGCGCACGTTGGCGCAAGCTGACCAGCCCATTATAGGTGACAATCACATAGCCAGCGATAACGATGAGGAGGCCACCGAGACCCAACAGCACGGTCATAGCTATTTCACCTGCCTAGCTCGTTTCAAAGGGGTCTCGCTTACTTCTTGGATACGCTGAAAATACTTACGCGGACTGACTCAAAGGCGCTCCTGGTCGG
Source organism: uncultured Sphingomonadales bacterium (assembly GCA_937884085.1). Taxonomy (GTDB): domain Bacteria; phylum Pseudomonadota; class Alphaproteobacteria; order Sphingomonadales; family CAKZYD01; genus CAKZYD01. The sequence continues at coordinate 11,674 of CAKZYD010000082.1, forward strand.
AGCGGCGGGATTTGAACCCACGACCCCTTGACCCCCAGTCAAGTGCGCTACCAGGCTGCGCTACGCTCCGTCCAGAATGCAGGCGTTTTTAGCGGAATATTCGTCCAGTACAACTGGAAACTCACGCAAAGACCGCTGGGCTATGCCGTGGGCGCACGCAGCATGTCATGGATGCTCTTAAGCTCTGCTAGGACATGGTCTAAATCGGCGCTCGTTTGGCTAGCCGCGCCATTGGAAACATCCTCGCCAAGCTCAAGAACAGCCTGCGCCTCTTCAGGCTGGTCAGGCGATGATAGGTTATCTACCTGGGCTTCCCCGCCGTCTGCACCTTGATCATAGGGGTCAGTGTCGCTGCCCCCGCCTTCACTCTGGAAGGCTCCAAATTGAGCGATGTGATTGTTGACCGTTGCCCGCACACCATTCTCGCGCAGCAGCTTTTGGACACCCTTAATGGTGTACCCATCTGTATAGAGGAGATGCGAGATGGCGCGTAAAAGCTCAAGGTCTTCAGGGCGATAGTAGCGCCGGTTCCCACCGCGCTTCATCGGCTTTATCTGATTGAATTTGCCCTCCCAGAAACGCAACACATGCTGCGGCACTTCCAGAATATCTGATACTTCTGAGATGGTTCGAAAGGCATCGGCGGATTTCGCTGCCTTTTCAGTTGCTGCCATGATGCGTGTCCTTGATGCCCCCAAAGAAGTGCCCGCCTATAAGCGCGAACCTGACCGTATCAGTCGCCATTCACGCGGTCACGCATCAACTGGCTAGGCCGAAAAACCAAGACACGGCGGGGATCTATGGGGACTTCTTCACCTGTTTTCGGATTACGGCCAACGCGGCCATTTTTATCCCGCAACAAGAAACTTCCAAAGGAAGAGAGCTTCACATTCTGGCCTTGCACGAGAGCATCCGCAATTTCTTCCAAAATCACTTCCACAAGCTGCGCCGATTCATTGCGCGATAGCCCCACCTCTTGATACACAGCTTCGCTTAAATCAGCTCTTGTTACGGTCTTTGACACGATATCAGGCTCCCCTGCTGAACAGAATCAGAGGTTAAGCAGCTTTAAAAAACAAATCAATATCAGAAGCTTGCCAGACGTCCTTGAATCAGGATTCTGGCCAGTTTGCCACTAAACGCGCGCTAAAACAGCGCCCCAGGTAAAGCCCCCGCCCATAGCTTCAAACAACACCAAGTCTCCTTGCTTGATGCGTCCATCGCGCCGCGCGGCATCAAAGGCTAAGGGCACACTCGCGGCGGAGGTGTTGGCATGCCTATCGACGGTCACCACCACTTTCTCTCGCGCCAACCCAAGTTTCTTTGCCGTCGCATCCAGGATGCGCTGGTTTGCTTGATGTGGCACAACCCAATCCACATCGCTGGCGGTCAGCTCTGCCTTTTCAAGCACCTCACCCATAATGGCTGAGAGATTGGTGACGGCATGCTTAAACACATCCCGCCCGCGCATGCGTACATGGCCCACAGTCTGGGTCGAAGATGGGCCGCCATCAACGTAGAGCATGTCCCGGTAGCGGCCATCAGAGCGTAGCGAGGAGGCTAGGATGCCCGGCCCTTCGCCTACAGACAGCGGCTCTGCCATGTCGCTTGCTTCCAAAAGGACGGCGCCTGCACCATCGCCGAACAACACGCAGGTCGTGCGGTCTTCCCAATCCAGAATACGGCTGAAGGTTTCCGCGCCGATTACCAAGGCACGTTTCGCCTCGCCTGCGCTCAGCATCGCATTGGCAACGCTCAGCGCGTAGACAAATCCCGAGCACACCGCTTGGATATCGAAGGCCATGCCATGCGTCATGGAAAGCCCTGCTTGGACTTTGGTCGCTGTCGCTGGAAAGGTATCATCAGGAGTGGTTGTAGCCACCAGAATTAGGTCGACATCAGCACTATCGACACCAGCATCTTCTAACGCCGCCTTCGCTGCTTCAATGGCCAGGTCCGAAGTAAACTGCCCTTCTGCGGCCAGGTGGCGCTGGCGGATGCCTGTCCGCGCAATAATCCACTCATCGGAGGTCTCCACTTTATCCGCCAACGCATCGTTTGAAACGCAGTTGGCGGGCAGATAATGGCCTGACCCCTTAAAAATCGTGCGCCGCGTACTCATGACCTCAAAACTACCTGGGCTGCCTTTTAGCGGTCCGCTGCCACAGCCAATTCAGGCTCCGACTGAACGGCACTCAAGTCTTTGGCGATGCGCTCATTGATATCATGACGCGCCAAATCAATGGCCATGGATAGAGCCGTAGCAATGCCTTGAGCGCCTGCACCTCCATGACTTTTCACAACCAGTCCATTCAAGCCTAAAAAGACCGCGCCATTGTGGTTATCCGGGTTCAAATGGTCTTTCAGGCTGGTGAGACCAGGCCGAGCGAGCGCATATCCGATTTTCGACCAAATCGATGTTGTAAAGGCGCGCTTCATGAGGTCGGCGATGAGTTTGGCCGTTCCTTCGGCTGTTTTCAGCGCAATATTACCAGTAAAGCCGTCGGTCACGATGACATCCACATCCCCTGCGCCGATATTGTCGCCTTCCGCAAACCCAACAAAGCTGAGCGGCAAATCAGGCGTGTCTCGCAGCAGCTGGCCTGCCTCGCGCAAGTCTTCCGTGCCTTTCAGATCCTCAACGCCAACATTGAGGAGCGCAACAGTCGGCTTAGCGCTGCCAAAGACAGTCCGGGCAAAGACAGCGCCCATGATCGCGAACTGCACCAGTGCCTGGGCGCTGGCTTCCACATTAGCCCCCAAGTCGAGCATAATGCTCTCGCCCCGGCGGGTCGGGAGAAGCGAGCCGAGCGCTGGCCGGTCAATCCCTTCTAAGGTGCGCAGGATGAATTTGGACATGGCCATCAAAGCGCCCGTGTTGCCAGCGGAAACGGCAGCATGGGCCTCGCCTTCTTGCACAGCGCTGATAGCCAGACCCATTGAAGACTTACGGCCTCGGCGCAATGCATGGCTCGGTTTATCCGTCCCAAGGATTTGCTCACTGGTATGAACAATCCGGCTGATCTTATTGAGCTTTGAATAGCGCGACAGCTCAGCCTGGATGCGCTCTTCTTGGCCGAAAAAGACAAATTCTAAATCATGAGAGCGGGCGCGCGCCATGTCCGCGCCTTTCACCACAATAGACGGGCCATAATCGCCCCCCATTGCATCAACGGCCAAGATTACTTTCTTTGGCACCAGGCCCTCCCAGGATGTGCGCGCGTTCTGCGCCGCGCGGCATGATATCTCTCAGAGGAGCTTATAGTGCAGCTGTAGGTTCTACAACCTCGCGTCCACCATTAGCACCGCATGATGGGCAATTGTGGTGCGGACGCTTCAGCTCACCGCAGTGGAAATAGTCGGCATACAAAGCGGCATTCAGCCCGCGATGGCTGCGCCGCATGTTGCGCCGAGATGCTGTTGTCTTTCGTTTTGGTACCGCCATGGGTCCAAATCCCTTATTCCCTCACGATGCAAAAACGGCTTGTCCGTATCGCATGTTCACGGCGAAGGGCATCCTAGTCGTCCATCCCTGCACCGAATCGATGGCCGGACACTAGTGCGTTTTTACAGCGCTTCAACCTTTGTCTTTCAGCTGAGAGAGAACACTGAAAGGACTATGTTTCTGCGCGGCAATGTCACTATCGATATGTGCGCCGCTTGCGCGTGGGAATGGGTCAATAGCAAGGCCAAGATATTGCGCAGCCAATTCACCTAAATCCAGCACGTCGCCCTCAAAACGCTCAGCTTCGGCAATGCCAAAACTCTCTTCAAGCGTATCAAGGTCTAGATCGTCATCCTGCGTCACAGCCAGATAATCGATGTCGCCTAACACACGGTTTTCCAGCGGCTTCTGCGTGATGACACAGGTCTGCGATGCGACCGCGCTGATGGTGCCGGTGATGCGATAGCCAAAGCTGTGTGGAGCAATGTCCAGCTTGAGCGTCACATTGCTGAGGGCTTTCACATCAAAACGCTTTGCAAGAGCGGCCATTTCATCCGCCGTGGCGGCAGCCTCAAAGTCGGCTACCGCCGTGTTGGCTTCTGGCAGCGCAAAGAGGCGGTGGAATTAGGGGAGGGTCATGCATTGGCCTGCTCAGGCGATGGTTGGAATGCGGTCCAGGCCGGTTTAGCCGCATCGCGTAGCGCGCCAATAGTGTCTGAAAGGCTTGCCACCTGCGCAAGGCTATAGGCAGCTAAAGCCTCAGCGCCGCCAGAGACTGTCTCAGGCACAGGGTTTTCCTCCTCCGTACCGCCGCGGAAGACGTTGTATTCAATAGCTTCGGCCAACGCGCCCACGTCCTTGTCCGTCATCGCCACGCGGTAGCGCTTCCAACGCCCTTGGTAGGCGCCCGCCATTGCCTTCACTTTTTTACCGACGGACAAGTCGCCAACGCCTACCTCGCGCATACAATAGTCCATGTCTGCGATAAAACGCTCATCCATTGTCTGCAAAAGCCCTCCATCTTCCGGCCGTTCGCCAGCCTCGATAAGCGCTTGGCGCACCACGCACATATGCAAAATGATGAGGTCAAAGCGGCCATCGAGCGTATCCGGCACGCCAAGGTCTGTAAAAAAGACGACCTGGCGCGCTTGGCCCACCACCGAATCATAGAGCTGCTCGCCGCGATAATCGGGCCGTTTAAAAATCTTGCTCCAAAAGCTCACAAAACCACCTTCATGTCTCGCTTTATCATGGTCCGGCCCTATTGTTATGCCAATGTTGCAAATCTGGACAACACAGGCGCGATATCGCATAGATGGCGCGCGGGGCAGATTGGAAAAGGGGTGGCATGGTCACAGCCGGAAAAAACCATTTCATGCGGCGGCTCATGATAACAGTCGCGGCGCTTGGCGTTGCAACGTCAGCAGCCGGCTGCTCGCGGCTAAAAGACCAGCAAGGTTATTTGGCTGACCCGGTACTGGTCGAAAACATCATGCCCAAGGTCGACAATCGCCAGTCTGTCGAAGCAACGCTCGGCCAGCCGTCCATCGCCGGCACCTTTGATAAGAGCGTTTATTATTATGTGACGCGCCAGACGGAGCAATTCGCCTTTTTCACGCCTGACCCCAAAGAACACAGCGTGATGGCCATCCATTTCGACGCCAAGGACAATGTGGAACGCATTGAATACTATGGCTTGGAAGATGTGGCCTCGGTGAGTTTCGCCGATGACAAAACCCCCACCCGCGGCCGCGAAATGGGCTTTTTGGAACAACTCTTCGGCAATATCGGCCGCTTCTCCGGCGCACCCGGTGGCCCCGGCGGCCCTGGTGGACCGCCGCAATAAGCAAAAGCTAGTCGTTGGTTAGCATCGTTAGGCAACCATAAAAAAACGCCGGGCCGATTGGCCCAGCGTTTTCTTGTCCGCATTTGTAACGCGGGCTTAGCCGTGCGCTAAAATCGCCAGCAGCAGCAAGGCCACGATGTTGGTTATTTTAATCATCGGGTTCACAGCCGGGCCAGCGGTGTCCTTATAGGGGTCACCCACGGTATCGCCCGTCACAGCAGCTTTGTGGGCTTCAGAGCCCTTGCCGCCATGATTGCCGTCTTCAATATATTTCTTGGCATTGTCCCAAGCGCCGCCGCCAGCCGTCATGCTGAGCGCTACGAAGAGACCGCCGACGATCACGCCAAGGAGCATTGCACCAAGTGCAGCAAAGCCCTGGTTCGCAGAGCCTGTGACGGCGCTGATGACGAAATAGACCACGATTGGCGCCAGCACCGGCAGGAGTGATGGAATAATCATCTCCTTAATGGCGGATTTGGTCACCAAGTCGACCGTCTTGGCATAATCGGGCTTGGAGGTGCCTTCCATGATGCCTGGGTTGTTGCGGAACTGCTCGCGCACCTCCTCTACAACGGCGCTGCCAGCGCGGCCAACAGCAGTCATACCCATGGCGCCGAACAGATAAGGCAGCAGAGCACCGAGGAACAGGCCAACCACCACATACGGGTTGGACAAGGCGAAATCGATGCCTTCCTCACCGATACCAAGCTCGGTCGCATAGGCCTGCAAGTCGGCATTATAGGCACCAAATAGGACCAAGGCACCAAGACCAGCGGAGCCAATGGCATAACCTTTGGTCACCGCCTTGGTGGTGTTGCCCACCGCGTCAAGCGCGTCAGTGCGGTCGCGCACGTCTGGTTCTAGCCCAGCCATTTCCGCAATACCGCCTGCATTGTCCGTCACAGGGCCATAAGCATCCAGCGCGACCACCATGCCAGCAAGGGCAAGCATGGCCGTGGCAGCAAAGCCCAGACCGATGAGGCCAGCAAGCATGTAGGCGGCAATGATACCAACGCAGATGACGACCGCTGGAAGCGCTGTTGCCTCAAGCGAAATGGCCAGACCTTGGATGACGTTGGTGCCATGGCCCGTTTCAGAGGCCTTGGCAATCGACTTCACCGGGCGATAGTCCGTGCCGGTGTAATACTCTGTGATCCAGATGATGAGGCCCGTCACAGCAAGACCAACCATCCCGCACCAGAAAAGATCCATCCCGGTGACAATCCGCTCTTCGCCACCAACCTGCAAGAGCATTGCTTCATTAAGGCCGGTGACCATGGATGTAGATACGAAAATCAACGGGATCGACAAGACTGCCGTCACAAGGAACCCTTTGTAAAGTGCGCCCATGATGGAGTTGGACGCGCCAAGCTTCACGAAGTAGGTGCCAATCACGGAGGTGATAATGCAGACGCCGCCAATCAGAAGCGGAAGCAGCATCAGGTCAAGCGCACTTTCCGGCGTGACTGCATAGAGCGCAGCAAGAACCATGGTTGCGCCGACAGTCACGACATAGGTTTCAAACAAGTCAGCAGCCATACCAGCGCAGTCGCCCACGTTATCGCCAACATTGTCGGCGATCACAGCCGGGTTGCGGGGGTCATCTTCTGGAATGCCAGCTTCCACTTTACCAACCAAGTCAGCGCCCACATCGGCGCCTTTGGTGAAGATGCCGCCGCCGAGACGCGCAAAGATTGAAATCAGCGAGGCCCCAAAGCCCAAGGCGACCAAAGCGTCAATGATCTGACGCTTTTCTCCGGCGTCTTTCAAAGACAAGCCGATCCCTTGGGTCAAAATTCCGAAATAAACCGCAATAGCAAGCAAGGCGAGACCAGCGACAAGCATGCCCGTGATCGCGCCAGCTTTAAAGGCCAGCGTCAAGCCCGCTTGTAGGCCTTCGCGGGCCGCTTCTGCCGTGCGAACATTGGCTTGAACGGAGATCTTCATGCCGATGAAACCAGCGACGCCAGAGAGGACCGCGCCTATCAAGAAGCCAATGGTAGGATAAACTCCTAAAAAGATGGCGATCAAAACAGCAACGATCACACCAACAATGGCGATCGTCCGATATTGCCGACCCAGATAGGCGTTTGCGCCCTCTTGAATGGCGGCGGCGATTTCTTGCATTTTTTCATTGCCGGCGCTGGCGCTCATGATCGATGACCGGGTCATCAAGCCATAAGCAACAGCAAGCAGGCCACAAAGGATGGCGACCCATAAAGCGGTCATGCGTTAGCTCCCTCAGCTCTTGTCTGCGCGCCAAAAGCCCACCCTGGCATGCATGATGTCATGCCAACAGGCTGGCGCATGTGCTGTTAAAAATATCCACAAGGGAAAAGCCCCCTATGCGACTCCGCGCGACT
>CAKZYD010000083.1 GCA_937884085.1 uncultured Sphingomonadales bacterium
GACCCGCGCCGCTTTGGCTTTGTGGACTTAAGCGCGACGGATGCGCTCAGCGAGAATCGCTTCCTAAGAGATTTAGGCCCAGAACCGCTCGATGATGCCTTTAACAGCGCGTCACTCTCAGAGGCCCTTGCAGGCAAAGCAACGCCCATCAAATCCGCTTTGCTCGACCAGCGTGTCGTCGCTGGCCTTGGCAACATCTATGTGTGTGAAGCCCTGTTTGAGTCAGGAATTTCGCCAAAGCGCCTCGCACGGTCAGTGCCAGGGCGCCGGGCGGAAAGACTAGTTCCAGCCATCAAATCCGTCCTTGCGCGGGCCATCAAGCGCGGCGGCTCCACCTTGCGCGATTATGTGCATGTGGATGGCCAGCTGGGCTATTTTCAGCATGATTTTCAGGTTTATGGCCGCGAAGGCGAGCTCTGCAAAACCCCAGGCTGCGGCCACTTAGTCAAGCGGATTGTCCAATCCGGTCGCTCCACCTTTTTCTGCAGCCACTGCCAGCGCTGAGGATGACCCTGCTCGACAAAACAGGTTTACAAACCAAATTTGCCCAATAGGGTGACGGAAAATATTGCAGGTGCGAAGACCTCGCAAATAACGATAAGGCAGAGCTATGGCATATGAGACTATCCTTCTGGACCGGGACGACAATGTAGGCATTGTAACACTCAATCGGCCTGAGGCCCTGAACGCGCTGTCTCAGCAGCTGATGAATGACATGACCGCCGCGCTGCAAGCGCTGGAAGCCGATGATGAGATTGGCTGCATTGTGATGACAGGCTCGGAAAAAGCCTTTGCCGCCGGCGCAGACATCAAAGAAATGGCCGAGAAGAATTTCTCAGACGTTTTCTTAGAAGACTATATCACGGCCAATTGGGAAGAGCCGACCCGGTGCCGCAAGCCGATTATTGCAGCCGTCAATGGCTTTGCACTTGGCGGCGGCTGCGAAGTCGCCATGATGTGCGACATGATGTTTGCCGGCGAGAACGCGAAATTCGGGCAGCCAGAAATCAAGCTCGGCGTCATTCCTGGCGCTGGCGGCTCGCAGCGCCTCACCCGGGCCATCGGCAAATTTCGCGCTTTGGACATGAGTCTCTCTGGCCGGGTCATGAACGCCCAAGAAGCCTTCGACGCCGGGCTTGTCAGCCGCATTTTTCCGACGGAAGACTTGGTTGAGGAAGCAGTGAAAGTCGCCAAGACCATTGCCAATCTTTCCAGACCCTCGGTTTTCCTTGCGAAAGAAGCCGTCAATCGGAGCCAAGAGGTATCGTTAAGCGAAGGCGTGCTGTTCGAACGGCGCACATTTCACTCGCTATTTGGAACTGAAGACCAGAAGGAAGGCATGGCAGCCTTTATTGAAAAGCGGCATGCAGAGTTCAAAGACCGCTGAAACCTGCGCTGAATGGTTGACCCGCGGGCGCGCCAACACTATAGAGCGCGGCTTGAATAAAAAGATTCGTTTAGACCTGTAGGATTTTCAGATGGCCAATACGCCGCAAGCTAGAAAACGCATTCGCCGCAATAACCGGCGTACTGACATTAATACCGCACGCCGCTCGCGCCTGCGCACTTTCATTCGCAAGGTGGAAACCGCCATTGCAGCCGGCGACAGCAGCGCCGCACAATCAGCCTTGAAAGACATGCAACCCGAACTCAGCCGCGCGGCTGCGAAAGGCATCGTTCACAAAAATACGGCAGCACGGAAGTTGTCGCGATTGAATGCCCGCGTGAAGGCAATCAGCGCCGCCTCCTAGCAGCCCAGACGAAGCCTCCCAACTCCGAGTCTCTTGGCTAAAATTCGAACAAACATGGAATGCGTTGGAACATTACCCAGCGCATTTTTTTTTAGAAATTTTCCAACAAGAAAATATGACGGCGACCGTCATCAAAAGAGTCGTTGTCGCTCAACAATTTGACCTGATTCGTCCTCTACAGGATGGTAAGCGTCAACTCAAATTTTGCCTCTAAGACGCTTTTATTACGTTGCCATGATAGCCGCTGGTGCTATGTTCGGGCCATCAAGAGGCGACACAAAAAAGACCCTGCTCTGAAGCATTCAAATCTTAGAAGACGCACGCATTCGCGAAAAACTGTCTTTTAAGCCCCCCTCAGAGTTTTCCGTTACATCAGGGCTTCCTGAGGTAAGATGTCTTTTTGTTTAATCTTGTGCGGGTTTAAAGAAATAATTGGCTAATGAGCCGGCGTATTACTTTATCGCCAGGCATTTTTTCAGGGGGCGTTCTAAATTGTCATATACTGGAGACTTGTCCGCTCAAGATAGTTGGGATGTTTTAAACGCTGACGAGACCAGTATCTTGATTGACGTTCGCACGACTGCGGAATGGAACCTCGTCGGGATCCCAGACCTGTCCACTCTCAGCAAGGAGCCTTTATTTCTGGAGTGGCAAAGCTATCCGACAATGGCCATTAACCAGGACTTCATTGCGCAGGTGAAAGCCAAAGCAGATGAAGGCCAGACCATACTCTGCTTGTGCCGTTCAGGGGCACGATCAGCGGCAGCGGCCACGGCGCTCACCGCTGCGGGTTTCAGCACCGTCTATAACATCGCTGAAGGATTTGAAGGCAATCCCAATGCCCTCGGTCAAAGAGGACAGACCGGCGGTTGGAAAGCCGCCAATCTGCCCTGGCGCCAAGGCTAACACTAGAGAATAGGACCGGGCCGGTGGCGTGATAGCCCACCAACCCTAGCGCGGCACCAGATGGCCGCCAAAATGAGAAGGAGGATGAGGACGAAGCATGGACCGCACGGGCACACCAACGACAATAGATACGCACGCCTGGCAAAAATCACTGACGCAGCTGAAAGCCAAACACGGGGAAAAGACCTTCGATGCCTGGCTGTGCTACATGGAACCCAAGGTCGTATCCGGCAAAACGCTGGAAATCGCGCTTCCAAATGCCCTCCATATTAACTTCATCCGCGCCAACCTAATGCAGTCCGTGCGTGGCTGTATGGTCAGCAATATCTCCGGTATCGAAGACATTCGCTTTGTTTTGCGCGCACCGGATAAGTCCCTGGGCCATGTAAAGCGCGAGGCCTTTCCGCCGCCGCGAGACCAGGTTTCCTCGCCGCTTGACCAACGTTACACGTTTGACAATTTCATGGTGGGCCGACCAAACCAGTTCTGCCATGCAGCTGCCAAGCGCGTTGCCGCCAGTTTCCCAACGGAATTCAATCCGCTTTTCATTCACGGCGGTGTCGGACTTGGCAAAACCCACCTGCTGCAGGCCATCGCGTGGGACGTTCGCCAGAACCGGCCTGATGCACGCGTAGTCTATCTATCTGCAGAGCGCTTTGTGCACGCCTTTGTGACCTCCATCCAGTCAGGCAAAATAGCTGATTTTAAACGCACTTTGCGCAGTGCGGACCTGCTGATGATTGATGACATTCAATTCATTGCTGGGAAGGATTCGACCCAGGAGGAGTTCTTTCACACCTTCAATTTCCTGATTGATGAGGGGCGCCAGATGGTGTTCTCTGGTGATCGCCCACCTGGAGACATTGATTTGGAGGAGCGGGTACGCTCGCGTCTTAGCAGCGGCCTGGTGGTCGATGTCCATCCGATGGATTATGAGCTGCGGTTATCGATCCTCATTGCAAAGGCGCGGCAATACCCCAAGCTCGATATTGGCGAGGAAGTGCTGGCCTATCTGGCGCGCAACCTGACAACGAGCGTCCGCGAACTTGAAGGCGCGCTGTTAAAAATCAATGCCCATGTCGACATCTCACCGCAAGACGTCAACATCGATTTGGTACGAGACCTGCTGCAAGACATGCTGCGCGGCGCGTCCCGGCGCACGACAATGCGCGAAATCCAAACCGTGACAGCCGATCATTATGGCCTGAAGAGAGTTGACCTCCTATCCCGGCGGCGGACACAAAAAATCGTTCGCCCCCGTCAAGTTGCCATGTATCTGTGCAAGCAGATTACGACGAAGTCCTTGCCGGAAATCGCGCGCGCTTTTGACGGCCGGGACCACACCACGGTGATGTATGCCGTTCGCAAGATAGACAGCCTTCGCAAAGAAGATGCCGAACTGGACGCCGATATCGGCCTGCTGCTTCGGCGCCTGCAGGGCTAGGGATTAGCTGCCGCAGCTTTCGCGTACGATCAGGTCCGTCGCCAGACGTTCCGAGGCTAGATCGCGCGTGTCGCTGGCGCTGAGCAACTTCGACACCATGAGGCGGCCTGCCTCTGATAAGTCTTGCCGGATGGTGGTCAGTTGCGGACGAATATAGCGTCCCATCGTGACGTCATCATAGCCAACGACAGCCACATCCTGCGGCACACGCAGCCCTGCCTGCCGCAGCGCTCTGATGGCACCGATGGCCGCCATATCGCTGGCCGCAAAAATAGCGTCAAAATCAATTTTTTGCGCCAAAAGTCGCTCCACAGTGCTGTGCGCAGATTCAATCTCGAAATGGACAGTCGACACCAAGTCACCGCGATAGAGCACATTTGCGGCGGCCAAAGCGTCTCTATAGCCTTGAAAACGCCGCTGTATTTCCGGCTCATCCGTGTCACCCAGGAACACAATCTTCTTCCGGCCAAGCCGCAGCAGATGATCAACAGCGCGTCGCCCGCCGCGCACATTGTCACTGCCCACGGAGCAATAGAGCTGCCCAGGAAGGGCTGCGCCCCAAACAACGAAACGGTGCCCTTGACTCGCCAAGGCATTCAGAGCGTCGTGCAAAAAACTCTGGCCAAGAAAAATCGCGCCATCAACGCCGGGCGCGGAGATTAAATCCTGTAAATCATCAATATTGCGCGGCGATATATGGCTCAAAAGCACATCGCAATTGCTCGACCGCGCAGCGGCACTGACACCGCCGATCAAAGACTGAAAAAATGCATCATCCGCGCTGCGTTCGCGTCCCTGCGCCGGCGGGATGACAAGGGAGATAGTCGCCTGCGCCCCACTGGGGGCATGCGGCATATTGGGGCGAAACAGATAGCCATGTTCACGGGCAAGCTGCCAGATTTTGCGCTTTGTGGCATCATTAACATTTGGATTGTCGTTCAGCGCCCGCGACACAGTCGCCGTCGACATATTTGCCAGGGCCGCCAAATCTTCGAGGCGAATTGATTTTCTACTCATTGTCCCCCCGAACGCCGATTGCAGGATATTCTCTACAATTTTTTCCAATCCACACAACTGGAAATCCCTTGGTATTTCAATACCCTCGATAGACACAAGCCGCCAAATTTCAATCTTGTGCAAAAAATTAAGCGAGAAATGCAAATTGGAAAAAAGGCGCCAACACCGCTCGGAATTTTTGCTAGACCAGGCACTGGGCTCCCTTAATTGCCAATAAGGACGACGGCGATTTGATCTCGGCTGATATTGCAACACTTGATGGTGTCATCATCGGCGCCTATGCGCTCATGATGCTCTTCATCGGCGTGCTCTTCGCCAAAAAAGGTGGCGATGCGGACAGCTATTTTCTGGCTGGGCGGTCCATGACATGGGGCATTATCGGGTTTTCCCTTTTTGCCTCCAACATTTCATCGACAACACTGGTCGGCCTGTCTGGCAGCGCCTACAGCACGGGCATTGCGGTCTATAATTATGAATGGATGGCTGGTGTCATCCTGGTTTTTTACGCCATTTTCGTGCTGCCGCAAGTCCTTCGCGCGCAGGTGTACACCATGCCGGAATATCTTGAACGGCGCTACGATCGGCGCGCGCGCGCGCTCTTTGCGGCTCTAACACTCTTCCTCAACATCGTCATTGACACTGCCGGCGGTCTCTATGCCGGGTCCTTGGTCATCCAGCTCATGTTCCCGGATTTTAGCATATGGCAGATTGTGGCCGCCTTGGCTGTTATTGCCGGCGCAAATACCATCTTGGGCGGGCTATCTGCGGTTATGATAACCGACACCATCCAGGCCGTCTTGCTGCTCATCGGGGCCGTGTTGATTAGCTATTTCGCTTTCCAAAAAGTGGGCGGGCATTGGAGCACAATTGTGGACGCCGTGCCGCCAGATATGTTGAGCCTGGTGCGTCCGCTCGATAGCCCTGGCGTCCCTTGGCTCGGCCTTCTCACCGGCGTGCCTTTGCTTGGCTTTTATTTTTGGTGCACCAATCAATTCATGGCCCAGCGCTTATTGGCATCAAAAAATGCTGACCACGCCCGCTGGGGTAGTCTTTTTGCCGGCCTGTTATAGCTGCCTGTGCTGTTCATCATGGTGCTGCCGGGCACGATTGCGATTTTGCTCTATCCCAACCTCGACAAGCCCGATGCCGTCTTTCCAACCTTGATGTTCGATTTGTTGCCAAGCGGGGTTCTTGGCCTGGTGATTGCCGGATTTATGGCTGCGCTGATGAGCCAAATCGATTCCACGCTCAACTCAGCCTCCACGCTGGTCACCATGGACTTTATTCGCCTAAGACGGCCGGACCTGACATCCAATCAGCTGATGAAAATCGGCCGGATTGTGACCTTCGTGTTCATAGTGCTGGCCGTTCTATGGGCGCCGCAAATCGGCAAAATGAACGATTCAATCTTTGAATATCTACAAGCCGTTTTATCCTATACGGTCGGGCCAGTGGTGGCACTTTTCCTGTGGGGCACATTCTGGCACCGCGCCAATGCTGAAGGCGCATATTGGGGTCTTATCGTTGGATTTGTCTTGGGAACCGTCTTCTTCATTTTGAACGTGATTATGCGCGTCACCAACGTGCACTTTCTCTATGTAGCGCCCCTCCTCTTCGTCGCTGCGAGCATCGTTTTGTGTTTCGTGAGCTTGAAAACCTCTGCACCTGAAGCTGACGAGGTGGACGCTTTCATTTGGACGCCATCTAGCTATCGCAGCGATGTTGCGCATATGAAAGGCCAGGCTTGGTATCAAGACTATCGGCTTCTTTCTGTTGGCCTGCTTGGCCTGTGTGCCTGGATTGTTATCACCTTTTGGTAATAGTGCTTGACCATTGTGCGGCAGAGGCGCATTGCCCAGCGCCCGACCAATTGACCATCGCTGCGCCGCCATGTCTCTGCCGCTCACAAACAGCATCTGGCCGCTTGCCATCGGCCTCGCCGCCGTGGGCCTTGGCGTGTCGATTGATGTCTATGTAAAATACTTGGCGCAGTATAATCCGCTGCTCTTTGTCATCGCCCTGCGTTTTCTATTTGGTGGGGTTTTGGCTATCCTCGTCTTTCTCACGCCCGTGCGCCGGGATGGCGTGTTGCAACGGCGCAGGTTGCCAAGCAAACAAGGCATCATCTTTCACTCCGGGCGCGCTGTGCTGCAGCTGGCAACCGCCTTCTTCTTTTTCTATGGAGTAACCCAAATCCCGCTTGCGATTGCCACACTGCTGGGTTTCAGCGCTGCGCTGATGCTCCCCTTCATTGCCTGGCCCATGCTCGGCGAACGGCCAACGGCGCTGGCTTTGGCTGCAACGGCCTTAGGGTTTTGCGGGACCGCCGTCGCAACCATAGGCGGCACACAGACTGTCAACCCGAACGGCAATTATCTTTTAGGCGTGGTGTGCTGCGTAGTTGCAGCTTTTGTATACGCAATCATCCTCGTCTTGCTGCGCATGCGCGCAGGTCAAGAAGACGCTGTCACTATGAGCGTCTTCACCAGCACTGTTCCAGGCATCCTTTTGCTGCCCATAGTCGTCGTCAATGATGGTCAAGCAGTGCTCCAAGAAATGGTCAGCACCGGCGCCATTTGGCATATCCTACTGCTCAGTCTGATTGCTTATTCGGTGTGGTTTATGATGAGCGTGGCCTATGCCCGAGCGCCAGCGCAGCAACTTGCGCCACTGGAATATACCGCGCTGATTTGGTCAGCGCTGGCCGGATACTTCCTCTTTGACGAAAGTCATAGCTGGCACCTATGGGCCGGCGCGGTCCTCGTCATTGCAGCATGTTTAATTGTCGCCGGAGACCGTCACTTTTCCACGCGTAGGGGCCGCTAGAATAAACAAACCCGGTCTCAAGCAGCGAAACGCGCGGTAGGCCAAAAAAAACAGTCTCAAGAAGCGAAAGGCGCGGTAGACCAGACGAGAATGGAGCGGGTGAAGGGAATCGAACCCTCGTCTTAAGCTTGGGAAGCTCCTGCTCTACCATTGAGCTACACCCGC
>CAKZYD010000084.1 GCA_937884085.1 uncultured Sphingomonadales bacterium
AAAACAATGCGCCGCCCGCACTTCCCTTCCTATAACAAACACTGTCAAAGAGCATCGGCACACAAAGACCGGAGCGCTGAAAACGCTTCGTTCTAGGCTTGCCGGGGTGCCACACTCGTTTCAAGCAATGCGCTCGGCGTCTGCAGCGACGGCGGCTTATATGACCGTCATTTGCGGTTGTCAAATACGAATGAAAAATTTTTTCAAAATAGCCTAAACGCTTCGTACCTTCATGGCACCATGGACATCACAGCGGCGGGCTGAAAGAGCTGGATGCGGCCCATTTCTTGGTCGGCTGGCGTGAGGGCGGCGAGGGCATTGGTATCCAGCATGCCGAGCATCTGCGGCGTATTGAGCGCGCTGACCTGCACATCTGCTAAGTCAGACTGCCAAACCGAGCGGCATTCGCCCTTACCGAGAGCCAATTTTGAAAACAGGCCGCAGCTCGGCGAGACCAATGCCTTGTCATAGGCTTCTTCGTCTAAAGCGCCTTGCTCTGCTGGCGCGAGACCATAAACCAACCTAGCCGTTTGCCCGGTGAACTGATCAGCGATCACAGCATCATCGGACCAAGGACCCAAACCGTATTTAAGCTGCATCCAGGTGGAGAAATCCACGAACCCACCACCCGACAATGGCAAATAAGCATCCAAAAAATCGCGGACGGTTGCGGTTGGATTTGCTGGGGTAATTGTCACCTCAAGTCTATCGCGCCCGAAAGATGGCGATATACTGCTAAGCAATACGCTTGTTGCAACAATAAAAGAGCGAAATATCAGTCTCATATCTGTCCCTTTCTCAGGCACACCAACACTCATTTAACGGACATCCGATAAAGCCATTTATAGCATAAAAATTAATAGAATTACACCTTAGATAGGGCAGATATTGATACGAATTCTCTATCATCATCGGACAGCATCTCGGGACGGGCAACGCGTCCATATCGATGAGATGGTCTCTGCTTGGCGCCAAGCTGGGCATGAGGTCATCATGGTCGAGCCTGGCGCAGGGCGCACAGGCGCTATGGGGCGAGACAGTAAAGTCATTGGCTGGCTTAAGGCGCACGCCCCAGGAGCGCTCTATGAGTTGGCAGAACTCGCCTATTCTGTCCCTGCTTATTGGAAACTTCGGGCCGCCATCAAAAAGCATCAGCCGCATTTCCTTTATGAGCGCTACCAGTCTTTCATGCTGGCAGGGCGCTGGTGCAAAAAACGAACCGGCATCCCTTTTTTAAGCGAAGTGAATGCGCCTTTGACAGAAGAGCGCGAGAAGCACGGCAGCTTGCGCCTGCGCAGCCTTGCAAAATGGTGTGATAAACAGATTTGGACCGCAGCAGACCACGTACTGCCGGTGACCGAGGTGCTGGCAACCTATATTCGCGCCGCAGGCGTTGACAATGATGCTATCACAGTCATTCCCAATGGGGCCAATATGACATTGCTGGATGCCGCGCCTACAGCGCAGCGGGCCAAAGAAAAGCGCGGCCTAGAGGGCAAGACCGTTCTAGGCTTTACGGGGTTCGTACGCGATTGGCACGGCCTCGACCGTGTTTTGCCACTCCTAAAAGATAGGCCAGATACAGCGCTTTTAATTGTCGGCGATGGACCGGCCCGACAAGACTTGGAAGCGCAAGCGGCCAATCTCGGAGTCAAAGACCAGTTGCAATTCACCGGTTTTGTGGAACGCGAAGAAATTCCAGAGTATGTGGCCGCATTTGATGTTGCGTTGCAGCCGGATGTTGTCCCCTACGCTTCGCCGCTGAAGCTATTTGACTATCTCGGGCTCGCCAAACCCGTGGTGGCTCCGGATACGGCAAATATCCGAGAGGTCTTAGACCACGGAGAAAACGCCATCTTGTTTGACGCCGCTGACCCGCAGGCTTTTGCACGGGCGACCGGAGAATTGTTGGACGACGCAAAGGCGCAAGAAGCCCTTGGCCGCGCGGCCCTGAAAACGATTGAAGCGGGCCAGTATCTTTGGACTGCCAATGCAGCGCGCGTCATCAGCTTGGCCGAGAAAACGGCATGAGGCCAAAGTGCCCCATGCCGCCTTCCTAAAGTGTCTGACGCCAGCCTCTAGCGCAGGTCAAACAGCAAGAACCGTGCGTCTGCTTCAGCGCGAATATCGAGGCTAGTTGCATCGCTGATGGCCAACCCATCACCGGGGCGAACCCGCTGTCCGTTGACGGAGACGAGGCCATCGATGCCTTGCACCCAGACGCGTCGGCCTTCCCCAACAGAGTGGACAACCTGTGCGTCGGCAGCGAGATTGCCAGCATAGACTGCAGCGTCCTGATGGACTGTCAGCCGCCCGTCGCTCGGACCCGGCGCTGCAATCAGTGTCAGACCATCAGTTAAAGCGCCGAGGTCCAGTTCTTCATAACTGGGCGTCAGGCCTTTGGTGTCAGGCTCGACCCAGATTTGAAGAAAGTGAACAGGCTCGGTCTCACTGGCATTCATTTCTGAATGGGTGATGCCCGTCCCCGCGGTCATGCGCTGAAACTCACCGGCCTTGAGGACACGGCGGTTCCCCATGGAATCCTCATGTGCCAAAGCACCTTCTAGCACATAGGTGAGGATTTCCATGTCTTGGTGCGGATGTGTGCCAAAGCCAGCGCCAGGCGCGACCACATCCTGGTTAATTACCTTCAGGTCTGAAAATCCCATATGCGCGGCATCAAAATACCGGCCAAAGGAAAAACTATGGCGAGACTGCAGCCAACCATGGTCCGCATAGCCGCGCTCTTCTGTTCTACGAAGTGTAAGCATGTCTCCATCTCCTTTTTGCTTCTGGTTTTGAAGCGTTGGAGTGGATGTAAGCGTTTCCAATTTCGAACAGAAGATAGCAGAACGGAAAGTCAGAAACCTGGTTTTGGAAACAATAGGCGGCTATCCCGCCACATATTCCGTCAGCGCTGCCGCTTCGAGCTCGCTTTCCTTAATGCGATAAGAAACCAAGTCCCCAATAGAAATAACGCCAATCAGCTGGCCGTTTTCTTCAACAGGCAAATGCCGAATGCGGTTGTCCGTCATCATTTTCAGCGCCGCGCGCAAATCGATATCTGGAGAGCATGTGATGACCTTACGCGTCATGAGTGCGCTGGCCGGCTTCTCCAATATCTCGATACCTTCAGTTGATAGCCCGCGCACGATATCGCGTTCGGAAAGAACGCCGCAGAGTGCCTCTCCCTCAAACACCAACACCGCGCCAATCCGATGTTGTTTCAGAACTTGCGTACACTCCAAGAGCGAGCAACCGCTTTGAACGGAGACGATGTCCCCGCCTTTCTCAGTGATAATGGCACTGACCAGCATAAACCCTCCCCAAGGTTATACCGCGGCGTTTTCCGCCGAATTCCTAGCTAATTTACTCCGCCTTGGCATTTGGCGCAAGCAAGCGCGCCTTGAAACCGCCAAATGGAAGCCGACATGGGAGAGCAGCGGACAAAAAAGAGGGCACTATGTTAAAAGATGTAAGTTGGTTTTCGCGCAGTGTTTGGGGCCTCCTGTTGGCTGGGCTTCCGCTGCTTATCCTGTCGCCTCTGGTCTCGA
>CAKZYD010000085.1 GCA_937884085.1 uncultured Sphingomonadales bacterium
AGGAAACCACGCGCCATACTGGGCTCGATATCAAAACCTATGGCCAGCAAGAGGCCGATATCATTGCCCTGGTCGAACCGATTTCCAAATACGCCGTGATGCTCGAAGATCCTGCAAGGGTCCGCTATGAGCTGGAAAAGATGTTCCATCTGGCCACCGAAGGGGCCATGGGCCCTGTGTGGCTCGATGTGCCGCTTGATATTCAAAATGCCCGCGTTGAACCAGATGTATTGGACGGGTTTGAAGCGCCAACCGAAGATAGGAATGTTGCGCACCAGGATGTAGATCGTCTCGTCCGTGCCTTTTCCGAAGCAGACCGGCCAGTTTTTCTGATTGGAGCGGGCGTGCGGCGTGCACAGGCTGAGCAGGCGCTTGGTGCTTTGTGTGCCGAGAAATCTATTCCGCTGGTCTACACTGCCTCTGCCGTCGATGTCATTCCCGCCAGCGAGCCTGTGTCCATTGGTTCGCTGGGCAGTCAAGGCTGTAGCCGGGCTGGCGCTTTCACCATTCAAAACGCCGATTTGGTTGTCATTCTCGGCAGCCGCATGACGACGCTTACGACAGGGCCAGATGTGTGCGGTTTTGCGCCGAAAGCAAAGGTCATTGCTGTCGATATCAATGCCACTGAGCATCAGAAAGCTGGACTGTCCTATGACAGCTTCATCCAGGCTGACGTGGGCGCAGTGCTGGATGTGCTTGTGGAGCAAATGGCACGCCTGCCGTCCTTTGATCCTTGGCTCCAGCAGGCCCAGCATTGGAAAATTGAGCTGGCTGCTGCGGCACCATTTGAAAATACTGATAACGCTGTCGATCTCCATGATGTCGCCGATAGGGTGGGGGACGTGCTGCCGGAGGATGGTGTCTTCGTTTGCGATTCCGGCTTTATTGACGTCATCGTTCCAACAAATGCGGCCTTCCTGAAAGGCCAAAGGGTTATTCGACCTGTCTCCCAAGGGGCGATGGGTTTTGCTTTGCCAGGCGCCATTGGTGTGGCAGCGACCAGCGCGCGGCCCGTCCTGTGCATGGTTGGCGATGGCTCCATCATGATGAACCTGCAAGAGCTGGAGACCATTGCGCGCTGCCAGCTCAACATGAAAATCGTTGTCGTTGTGAATGGTATGTACGCGATCATAAAGCGCCGCCAAACCGAGCTGTTCCGCAGGCGCACCATTGGCGTTGATGACGAGACCGGCTTGAAGACGCCCAATTTTGAGAAAATTGCCGCAGCCTTTGATTTGCCTTACATCGCTTGTACGCCGCAGACATATGAAGCCGTCTTGGCCGAGCAGCTCACAACGCCTGGGCCAGCGTTGATTGCACTGCCGGGCAAGGTCGACCAAGACTATGTGGAAATCGGCTATGGCCGCGATGACACCACTCGGCTTGTGCGCCGCCCCTTGGAAGACCAAAAGCCGTTCTTAGACCGGGCCTTTTTCGCACCGGAAAGGGAGGAGGCGCTGTGATCACGCTCAACGATGGCACCGCGCTAGGGCGCTATGAAAAGCCCTATATCGTGGCGGAATTCAACACCAGCCACTTCGGCGATGTGGATCTGGCCAAGGATATGATCTTGGAATGTGCCCGCATCGGGGTTGACTGCGTCAAATTCCAATCTTGGAGCACGCAAACCCTCTATTCTCAGTCCTTCTATGCCGAAAACAAAATGGCCAAGCGCTTTGTCAAAAAATACGCTTTGTCAGAAGAGGACCTGCTTGCGCTGTCGGTCTTTTGCCAGGAGCAAGGCATAGGCTTCATGTCAACGCCCTATAGCGAAGAGGAAGCCCGCTTTTTGGTGGAGCGCTGCGCGGTCCCTGCGCTGAAAATCGCTTCCATGGAAATCAATAACCTGCCGTTCCTGCAGGCTGTTGGGGCGATGGACACTGCTGTCATCTTGTCCACTGGCATGGCGGATATGGGGGAAATCGAAACAGCTGTCGCGGCGCTGCAAGAGGCTGGATGCGCCAACTTATGCGTCCTGCATTGTGTGTCGCGCTATCCAATTGAGAATGGCGAAGCCAATCTGCGCAACTTTCAGCTGCTGCAAGATCGGCTGGCTGGAGTTCCTATCAGCTATTCAGACCATTCGCTTGGGCTTGAAGCGCCTGCTGCCGCGGTCGCGTTGGGCGCTTGCCTGATTGAACGGCACTTCACGCTCGATCGGTCGCGCATCGGCATGGACAATCAAATGGCCACCGAGCCAGAAGAATTCGCGCAGATGATTGCCCGCTGCTACGAAACCCATAACTGTATGGGTCATTATCAGCGCACTTTGGCAGACGCGGAAATTGAGCAACGCCAAAACATGCGCCGCAGCGTCGTCTATCGTAAATCGCTGGCGCAAGGGACTGTCCTCTCACGTGAGGATGTCATGTTCAAACGCCCTGGCACTGGCATCGCGCCGACTGAGGTCGACACTATCGTTGGCAAGACGCTGGCAGAACCAGTGGCTGAGGATACGTTGGTATGTCCGGCCCATTTCAGCCACTAGAGTGCCATATCCAACGCTCGGATTGCCTCGTCACAGATGGAGATCAGCGTCTTTTAGCGCGGACTCTTTGGCAAAACGCTGAGGCGGAACGCGGCGAAATAGGCCGCAGCCTTGTCGTTGCTTGTTTGGACAATGACCTAGACGGCATCGCCCTCTATCTCAGCTTGGTCTACGGCGATTCGGTCCCGATGATTTTTCCTGGTGGCTCCAACACAGACTTGCTTGGTCAGGTGCTCAGCCGGTTTCGGCCAAACTTCCTCATTCTGGCGAAAGCGGATGTGCCTGAAGGTTTCTGCTTTGCGTTTCACTGGGGCCGTTACCACGTGTTCGCTGCCAGGCAGCAAGTCCAACATGCTTTCATCGATGGGCTTTGCCTATTGGCGACCACCTCTGGCTCAACCGGCAGTCCCAAGGTCGTGCGCCAGTCCACCGCGAACATTGCGGTCAATACGCAGCAAATCATCGATGCACTTGGTTTAACGGCCCAGGACACGGCTATCACCTCCCTGCCAATTTCCTACACCTTTGGCATGTCGACCGTGAATTGCCAGATTTTTACTGGCGGGCCGCTCGTAGCGACACCCTATGCCGTGACGCAAAAAGAAACGCTGCAGCTGCTGCAGTCTGAAAATGTCTCTGTGTTTTCAGGCGTGCCACAGACTTACGAGCAGCTTGCCCGAATGCGCTTTTTTAAATCCCGCTATGTCGGCAGTATCAAAACTTTTCTCCAAGCTGGCGGCAAAATGAATGGCCAGCTTGCTAGTTCGCTTCGGAGGGCTCTGGCCAACAGCAGCGCAAACTTCCATGTCATGTATGGGCAGGCAGAAGCCACGACCCGGATTTCCATCCTCCCAACACCAGATTTTTATAATCAGTCAGGTTCTGTGGGCGTGCCGCTTAACGGTGGTAGCATTGATATTGTGGACGAGCATGGCGACCGGGTACCGCAAGGCGCAGAAGGTGAAATCCTTTATCGCGGAGAGAATGTAGCCCTTGGCTATGCGGAAGAGGCGGCGGACCTTAGTGAACCGGATGAATTTCGTGGACAAGTTCGGACAGGCGATATTGGCTATCTTGATGAGCGGGGGTATCTCTTCATCACTGGCCGCTTGAAACGCATGGCGAAGGTAAATGGCCAGAGCCTCAATCTTTCCCACCTTGAAGTGCTTTTAGAAGAAGCCTTTGATACTTATTCCACCTGCGTTGAGCTCGATGAGCGCATTCACATCGCTACCAGCGTCCAGCTCAATCAAACAGACGTTGAAAACGTTCTTGAGAAACAGACCCGACTGACCTTCCGCGATATCCAGCTCCACCATGTGGCACAGTTGCCGCAGACCAGTACAGGAAAGACAGACTATAGGGCCCTGGGAGTCCTTCTCTTGGCGTCTTGAGC
>CAKZYD010000086.1 GCA_937884085.1 uncultured Sphingomonadales bacterium
CCGTGGTCAGGGTATGCAGCTGATCAAGACCAATGACGCGCCAGTATCAGATGTAAAGGTCTTCAGGCTGGACGAGGGCCTCAGCTGGCCCATGGGGGGCGGCACGGGGCGCACGCGCACAGAAGCGGACCTCGGCCCTTGGCTTGGCAAACGCGCCCAAGCGGGCAAAGCGCCGCCGCGCGGTTTCCCCACAAACGGCAAAATGCGCTAACGGCACACAAACCGGCAAATCTTTACGCTCTGTTGGGCATTGGCGGCTAATGTCCTTTAAGATTTTGAGCAGTCGGGTCTTTTTATGTCGCAGTCGCCAACGCGGTTTTTTCAGCCAGAAGTGTCTTCCGATGCACCTGAAAATGCGGACAGTGACAATGGCTTAGCCACGTCCATCTTCAATCCGGCGCTGGAGCCCGACCAGGCTCAGTCTGGGGAATTAACGCCAAACGGGCTTGATGATGCGGTGGCTGATTTAGGCCGCATTGTGTGCATTTCAGGGGCGCAGGTGATTGCTGATTTGCGGCTTAGCGATGAGGGCAAGCCCCTTACAAAGCTTACCAAAGGCAGCCTGGTGAAGCTTTATTCCGGCACGGCGACCACCTATGGCATCGTCACCGGCCTTTCCATTCCTGCCCCCAAAGCGCATGAAGATGGTTCAGAGATCATGCTGGCTGAGCTAGATTTGGTGGGCGAGTGCGTGCTCGATGACACCGGCAAGGAGCAGGCGTTCCGCCGCGGCATCAGCAGTCATCCCAGCCTTGATATGCCTATTTTCGCGGCCCATGCGCGCGATTTTGAGCGGGTCTTTTCCTCCAGCGGAAAGGCGCGGCTGCGGATTGGCAGTCTTCACGAAGACCCAGAGCGTGATGCCTATATCAGCGCCAATGATTTGCTCGGCAATCATTTTGCCCTTCTGGGGACCACAGGGTCTGGCAAGTCCTGCGGCTTAACGGTCGTCCTACGCAGGACGCTGCAAGAGCATCCCAAAGCGCATATGGTATTACTCGACCCCCACAATGAGTATGCTGCTGCCTTTGCCGATTGCGGTGAGGCCATCCCCCCCAATGAACTGGAGCTGCCCT
>CAKZYD010000087.1 GCA_937884085.1 uncultured Sphingomonadales bacterium
CGCGGCGCGAACTTGGACGGCGGTAACTTGCGCGGCGTTGAGCTGTCCTTTAGCGACTTCTCCGGCTCGAGCCTAAAAGGCGCCAATCTGTCTAACACCTTCGTGCTTGGCGCCAAGTTTGACTTCGCTGACCTAAGCAATGCCACATTTGAGGGCGCGCGCAGCAACTTCCCGACCATCGACTATTCTCAGCGACGGCTTGAATCGCTCAGTGGCCGCGAACTGGATCGTTTCCTTCGGTGGACGTATCCGCCTTCATTCGTCGGCGCCAACCTGGAAAACGCGAACTTTGAAGGCACCATGTTGCTCGGTGCGGATTTCTCGGGCGCCAATACATCCAACACCAATTTCAAAGATAGCTTCCTGCAGGGCGCGACATTATCAAAAAGCGTGGAGACCGAACTGCTTGAATCGATTGTTGAGAGCCTCAAGGAATCCCGCCTTACCTTTGATGAAGATGGCAATGTCATTCCGTTTCCTGAAACGGACGGTGCCGATAGTGATGACGACGAGCCGTTCGAGGTTTCTGAAATTAATGCGGCTCTGCTTGAGCGCAACAAAGATGCCAAGCCAGCCAATTTTACCGGAGCGAATTTATCCGACGTGACGCGGTATTAGCGGCTTGAGATGTTTTCCATTTTCCGCAATGGCTTTCTGGCGCGTTACGAATGACTGGGTTTGGGATTTTTGCAAGCGGTTTGTACAGTCGCTTAAAAGCAGGCGATCGCGCACTTGCTCTGTTTGTCTGCGACCTGGGTAGTACTGCGCAATTGTTACCTTCGGTTTTGGAAATGTGCTTACTCAATCCGGTATCGGCCTTTTGTGCGCAGGTAGATAAGGCACTCTTGGTCAGGCCCGCAATTGATGGAATGAGGGATGCGTTCAGCGGACGCGAAATATGCACCTGAACTAAGGGTCTGCATTTCAGATGCGTTGCGAATAGTGTGCTGCAGAGTGCCCTTGATGACGACAGCTTTCAAATCACCATTTGTCGTCGATATCTGTCCGGCATAGCCAACGGGTAGCTTGACGAAAGATCCACTGATGCCATCAGCGCTCACTTCACCCCATAACCAGGCAACCTTTGGCCCATTTTCAGTGTGTTGGGTCTCTATCCAGGTTAAGTCTTGAGCCTCCATCCAGACCATGTTGGAGGGGGCTAGATTGAGCGGACGCTCGCCATGATCGAAGACTTGATTGCCCGGCTGGACGAGATAGGGCCCTTCTAGGATTTCTAGAAACGCGGTCGCGCCGGCGCCGGGCCGGGCCGATGTGATATGGACTTCACCAGCTGGCTGTGTCCAAAATGCGCCTGGCCCCATCCACATATTGGCCGCTTTTGGGTCATCATTATGGACCTCTCCGCTGATGACGACCGCTCGATAAGTGATATTGTGAATATGCGGCGGTGAGGCAAAGCCCGGCGCAAACTTCAGCAGCACGCCGGATGGCACGTTCTCTCGAATATCGCCCCACAAAACACCTGCTTGCGGACTGGCATCTCCCCGCGCCGGATTTAAAGGCTGATAGTTCACGTCAGTGGGAGAGAGAACCATGATGCTTTTGAGTTCGGCGTCGCTATAGGTAACGCTTTCCTCTTGAGAGCAGCCAAAGGTTGTCAATGCAAACAAGACGGCTAAAGCCCGTATTTTACCAGACATCTTCTTCTATCTTGCAACGGTAATTACT
>CAKZYD010000088.1 GCA_937884085.1 uncultured Sphingomonadales bacterium
GTGTGTTGGTCAGCCTTTGGCGCTGACCCCCACCCCTGCCCTCCCCCTGTGCGGGGGTGGGGGCACCCAACACTTTCTATTCCCTCTCCCGTTCTGGGGGAGGGTTTGGGAGGGGGACTTGGCGCAAAAAGTTGGCATCGTCACAGGTCTTCAGCTTGAAGCGGAGATCGCCCGCGGCTTTCAAAGCGCAGACGTCTTATGCCTCGGCCCAGGGCCGATGAAAGCACTGCAGGCGGCGGAGCACCTGGTGGAAAAGGGGGCCACTGCCCTCATGAGCTTTGGCATTGCTGGGGGTCTTGAACCCGGCCTCAAAGCGGGAGACATCATTGCGTCCCCCGACGCTTTAGGCGCCGCCCTGAGTGCAAAAGGACATAGTATAGCAACAATCCCCGATCCAGCGATGACGCCGCAGGATAAGGCGGCGCTTTACAAAAAATCAGGCGCTTGCGCTGTCGATATGGAGACTAGCGCGGTGCGTGATGTGGCGCAGGCACATGGTGTGCCGTTCCTAATTTTACGCGCCATCTGCGATGAAGCAGGCGATACCATCCCAGACATCGCCCTGAAAGGCGTGTCAACCGATGGCAAGACGCAGCCGGTTCGTGTCGCTGCTGGTCTCCTCACGCGGCCTGGAGATGTGCCAGCGCTGATACATCTGGGCAAGCAGCAGAAGAAGGCGGTTTCTGCCCTACAAAACGCGGTGCGGATGCTAGAGTATAGGGTCGATATGAAATAGGGGGCGGAGCCGTAAACAACCCCGCACCCTGACTGTTATTTCGCCTTTAGAAGCGCCTTAGAAGCTCATGCCTACGTTAAGCTTATAAAAGTCTCCCGTGTTGCCGCTTTCGATATCGGCACCGCCAGTGAAGCGTGCAAAGAAGCCCTTTGGCAGAGCGAATTGCACATAAGCACCGAGCCATTGATAGACTCGTGCGGATGAGCCGCCCGGATAGCTGTTGCGGGTGTTGGACAAGAGTTCATAATGACCGCCTGCAGAGACGATGTCTGTAAACTTGTAACCCGCATTGCCCCACAGGTGCAGGAAGTCGAGGCCTGAGCTGTTGCGGTTGCGCAGTGCGGCATAGTAGCCGGAATACCATTCGGCTTCATACTTATCGCCGCTATAATTTATCGTTAGACTGGGTACGACACCATCGGCGAAGTTTGCACCGCCGACTGTATCTGGCTCTTCACCCACGCCTTCAATAATCGCGCCACCGGACAGCAGGGATCCGTTGGTAAGGCCGATTTGAGGTTTGACCAAAAGGTCGCCATCCAAAAGGTTGAAATTGACGCCAACGCCGAATTCGGTCCAGAGGTCATCACCGCTGTTGCCTTGGCCAAGACCAAAGGCCGGCTTGGTCCACAAGATACCGTAGAACGAGAAGTCCATCTTTTCATTGACGGGGACCAAGCCATTGAAGGCGGGGTAAAAGCCAAAAAATGAGTCTTGGTTTAAAGTAACGGTGTAAGAGGTTTCCCGTTCTTCCTGAGGCGGACCCATCATTGGGTCCTCTTGGGCTTGTACTTGCGGAACTGAGACGGCTGTTGCGAGCGCAATCAGCCCTGATTTGATCAGCGCTGTTTTATTTGAACGCGATAGTTGAAATATTTGCATGCGAGTAGACTCCTTTGAAAATAATTTTTCATTTTGGTCTCTCCTCAGGGCCCAATATTTCTTGGACACCTCTATTAGCAATTCATGTCGATTGCTTAACTAACAGCGTTGGAGAGAGATGAAGGCGGCACGCCAATACAAAAAAACTATAGTTTTGATACGAAAAACAGAGGTATTACCGAGCGAAAGGATGCCTCAATTTTTTTTTACATGAGATGACTTCGTTGAGTGGCTTAATTTAATAATTCTAGATAATAAATAGAAAATTGATAGATTTTATCTATTCAATTTTATGGTGTATTCATATCGCGGTGCAATATTTTCGTTTGCAATTGGATACGTGCGTGTTTGAGTCGCGATATGCGATAGGAAATGTCCGCGACGTGTTTTTTGCTCAGCGCAGCGTGTTGCGTTCTGCTTTTTTTGGGCTACCTCTCTCACCATAAACGCGGCCATTGGCACCCATAATGCATCCATTTACAGTTTCTTGTCTCATCGCCATCACTGGCGTTTTATCTATTCCTTTCAACGCGTCAGCCGCTGATAAACCGAATATTGTCCTCGTGATGATGGATAATTTTGGCTATGGAGAGGTGGGTGCGTATGGTGGTGGAGAGCTGCGCGGTGCGCCGACACCCAACATCGACAGCATCGCTAAAGAGGGTTTCCAGTCCACGAATTACAACGTGGAGGCGGAATGTACGCCGTCCCGCTCGGCCTTAATGACAGGCCGTTATGGTATTCGCACCCGCAAACAAACCGATGGTGGTACGCGCGGCGTTTGGTATGGCCTGACCAAATGGGAAATCACGCTTGCGGAAATGCTATCTGCGGTTGGGTATACCACCGGTATCTTCGGCAAATGGCATTTAGGCGACACGGAAGGCCGCTTTCCGATTGATCAGGGTTTTGATGAATGGGTGGGGCTGCCGCGCTCGTCCGACCGTGCCTTCTGGCCAGACAGTGACAGTATTAAAACCGCGCCTGATAGCTTGGAATTCACCTATGTCCTGTCGGCAAAGCGCGGCGAAAAGCCCAAAAAAGGCGCTTTGCTAGACCGAGCGAAAAAGGCAACGCTGGACAGAGAACTGACCGACACAGCCATCGACTTTATAAAACGCAAAGCGGCAGCTGACGCCCCCTTTTTCGCCTTTCTATCTTACACACAGACCCATGAGCCCGTTGATGCGCATCCTGATTTCAAAGGGAAGACCGGTTATGGGGCCTTTGCCGACGTGCTGGCACAGACGGATGTCTATGTGGGAGATCTGTTGCAGACGATCGATAATCTGAATCTGAAAGATGAGACGATCTTTATCTTCACCGCCGACAACGGCCGTGAAGGCGTTCCGCGCTCCTTCGGGTTTACCGGCCCATGGCGCGGCAGCATGTTTTCGCCCTATGAGGGGTCTTTGCGGGTGCCCTTTCTTATTCGCTGGCCTGGCAAAATCCCAGCGGGGCAAGTGTCCAACCAAATTATCCACCAAGTCGATATCTTTCCCACACTGGCAGCCTTCGCCGGCGGAGAGGTTCCTAAGGACCGCACGCTGGATGGTGCAGATCAATCCAGCTTCCTTATGGGCACGTCGGTCAAGTCCGCCCGTGAGTCCGTTATCATTTACATCGGCAACACGCTGTTCGGCGCGAAATGGCAGAACTGGAAAATCCTGCTCAAAGAGATGGAAGAGGATACCTACGCCATCAAAGAGATGGCTTACCCGTCCATTTATAACTTGATTGTCGACCCCAAAGAAGAGGTGCCGGAGCTGAATTATCTGGATAACACTTGGGTGGATTTTCCGCTTTATGAGGTCCTGGAGGCGCATGAAGCCTCGCTCGCGGCTGATCCTGGCGCCCCTGGGCCGTAACCTGTCCTTTGCGAATTCGAATCTGATGCTCAGTGAAACTATAGGTTACCCAAAGACAGACAGTGGCTTGGTACAAAAAGCTTTAGAAAAAGCTGCTGACTAGGGGTGCTCTAGGACAGTTTCTAAGCAACGGCTGTGGCTTCGATCTCAATTAAAATGTCAGGGTGGTAGAGGCGGGTGACGCCCACCAGGGTAGAGCTTGGCGCACAGCCATCTGCGGTGAGGAGCGGCAGCATTTCATCAGCCTTTTCCATGAACGCATCCACATCTGTGGTGTAAAAATTCAGCCGAACGACGTTTGCGGGGGCCATGTCAGCGGCTGTGAGCGCATCTTTCAGATTTTCCCAAGCGCAGCTGAATTGCGCCACAAGGTCACCAGCGTAAAGGGGATTGCCCTCTGCGTCAGACGCTGTCTGGCCAGAGAGATAGAGTGTTCGCGTCGCGCCGGAGACCTCAACGCCGTGGTTTAAGCCGAAATGCTGTAGCCACGGGGTCGGGTTTATACTGCGCGTTTTCATTTAGCTGAGTGCTTAAGCTACCTTCCGCTCAGCAAGCTTCACCTTGCGACGTTTCTTCGAGGTCGCTTCTTGTGCCTCGATGGTCTCCATCTGCTCTTCCACCTGCTTTTCGAACATATATTCAGCCTGGCGCTGGTTTTCGAACCTGATTTCGGGGGCCATTGGGCCTTCTGTCCGAATGCCGCGCAGAGCGACTTTGAGGCCTTCTAGCGGCTTGAAGGCAGCAACGTGCGCTGCGGTAGGCTCATAGCCGCAATGGGCCATGCAGTCGGCGCATTTTTCATAATTGCCAGTGCCGTAGAGGTCCCAATCGGTCTCTTCCATAAGCTCTTGGAAGGTGGAGACATAGCCTTCGCCCAGCAGATAACATGGCTTTTGCCAGCCAAAGATGTTGCGGGTCGGCATGCCCCAGGGGGTGCATTGGAAATCTTGGTTGCCAGCGAGGAAGTCGAGATAGAGGCCGGAGTGGTTGAGGTTCCACTTTTTGAAGTTGCCGCGCTCTTTGCCGATATTGAAGATATCGCGGAACAGCTGCTTGGTTTTTTGGCGGGAGAGAAAATGCTCCTGGTCCGGGGCGCGCTCATAGGCATAGCCAGGGGAGATAGTAATATTCACGCCCATCTCGGTCGCATAGTCGAGATAGTCGGCGACTTGCTCTGGCGTCGTGCCGTCAAAGATGGTGGCATTCACATTGACTTGGAAGCCTGCCTTCTGGGCGACTTTGATGGCTTGGACTGCGCGTTGGAACACACCGTCCTGGCAGACAGCTTTGTCATGCTCTTCTTCAAGTCCGTCTAGGTGCACCGAGAAGAAGAGGTACGGGGACGGTTTGAAAAGCTTGAGCTTCTTCTCAAGTAAAAGCGCGTTGGTGCACAGCGAGACGAACTTTTTGCGCGCGACGATGCCAGCAACGATTTCGCCAATCTCCTTATGGAGGAGTGGCTCGCCGCCAGGGATCGCCACAATAGGCGCGCCGCATTCGTCGACCGCATCTAAGCAGTCTTCGGCAGAGAGGCGTTTGTTCAAAATGGGGTCTGGATAATCAATCTTTCCGCAGCCGGCGCAGGCCAGATTACAGCGGAACAAAGGCTCCAGCATGAGGACCAAAGGGTAACGTGTATTGCCCTTCAGTTTTTGTTTCATGATGTAGGCGCCGACTTTCGCGGCCTGCAGCAAAGGAACACTCATGGGTGGGGATAATCCTGAAAGTATTTCAAGGTGTTACGTGTCATATACCAAACAGATTTCTACTTTCCTAGTGCGATGCAACAAAATACCCGTCAAAACTATCGCTAATGTCACCTTATTGAAACAACAGGCGGCTTTAGGGCTTGCATTGGTGGTCAAACATCCAAGATGGCGCTAGAAGGCGACATCAGCGAGATAAAAATACGGCATAAGCATGGCGCAAGAGGTTTTTCGGCAGGATTGGCCAAACCTGGTGACATTGTTTTTTCATCAGGTCGCGGCGGGCAAGAAGAAGCCGTTTCTATGGCATAAGGTCGATGGCAAATACCGGCCGATTTCTTGGCGCGAGGCGGCAAGCCAAGTGGCTAAGATGGCGACGGCGCTTAAAAAGCTGGGCATCGAAAGCGGTGATCGAGTGGCCATAATCGCCAACAATAGGCCTGAATGGTGTATCGCTGACTTAGCTATTATGGCCATCGGCGGCATTTCTGTCCCGGTCTACACAACCTACACCGAGCGTGATTATACGCACGTTTTGGAAGACAGTGGCGCCAAGGCCATCATTCTGTCAGATCGCAAGCTGGCAAAGCTGGTTCTGCCTGTTGCGCACGAACTCAATCATGTGAACTTCGTCGTGACCATTGAGCAGCCGCACATCACGCAGGGTCTCAATGCCGATATCTACAGCTGGTATGGGCTGCTTGAAGAAACGCGGGCCAAAGTCAGCGATATTGAAGACCAAGCAAAACGCCTCAAGCGCAGTGACACCGCTTGCCTGATTTATACTTCCGGGACGGGCGGCGCGCCGCGCGGGGTGATGCAGCATCATGGCGCTTTGTTGCAGAACTGTTCTGGTGCCGCGGCGGTGGTCGAGGAATTTGGCATCGGCGATGATGCATTCCTATCCTTCCTCCCGCTCAGCCACGCCTATGAGCATACGACCGGCCAATTCCTGCCAATCATGCTTGGCGGCCAGATCTATTATGCGGAGGGCATTGATAAGCTGGCGACCAATTTAGGCGAAGCGCGCCCGACCATCATGGTGGTGGTGCCGCGCTTGTTTGAAGTCTTGCGGACGAAAATTCAGCGCGATGTGCAGAAAGCGGGCGGCCTGAAGGCAAAGCTGTTCGACAGAACGCTTGAGCTGGGTGAAAAAGCCTGGAACCGGCCAGATGAGCTGACGTTTTGGGAGCGTCTACTGAACCGCCTGCTCGACAGGCTGGTGCGCAAGACAGTTCGCAAGAGCTTTGGCGGAAGGGTCAAGGCGCTTGTGTCTGGCGGCGCTCCGCTTAATCCAGAAATTGGAGACTTCTTTTCTTCTCTTGGGCTCACCATGCTGCAAGGCTATGGGCAAACGGAAGCTGGGCCGCTTATTTCGGTCAACCGCCGCAATTCCAACAAGATGGACACTGTGGGCTAACCCATTGAGAAAACAGATGTTGAGATCGCTGAGGATGGGGAAATCCTGGTGCGCGGCGAGCAGGTGATGCACGGCTATTGGCGCGATCCAGAAGCGACCGCCAGGGTGGTCAAAGATGGCTGGCTTCACACGGGCGATGTCGGCGAAATTGATGCTGAGGGCCACGTTAAAATTACTGACCGCAAGAAGGACATCATCGTCAATGATAAGGGTGATAATGTCTCGCCCCAGCGGGTGGAAGGCATGTTGGCGCTGGAAAGCGAGATCGGTCAGGCCATGGTGTATGGGGATAAACGCCCCTATCTCGTTGGCCTTTTGGTGCCTGATGCGGAGTGGTTAGCGGAATGGAAGCGCAGCACCGGCAAAGAGGGGGAGCTTAAAGACTTAGCCTCCGATCTGGAGCTTCATAAAGTCTTGGATAAAGCCGTCAGCCGGATCAATGCCAAGCTCACTGTCACAGAAAAAGTCCGCCGCTTCACCATTGCGCCGGAGCCGTTTTCCATCGAGAATTCGCAAATGACGCCGTCCTTAAAAATCCGGCGGCATGTGATCTCGGGCGTGTATGAAGAACAGATCGTAGGGCTCTACGGACCAGCGAAAGACGCCCCGAGCAAAAAGCAGACGAAAAAGGCTTCATGATGCAGCTAGACGGATCAGTTGTGTTGGTAACAGGGGCGGCCAGCGGCATTGGCCGGTCAATGGTAACCCGCGCCGTCGCCCGAGGGGCAAAAGCCGTTTATGCCTCCGATGTGAATGAGCCCGAGCTTGCCAAAACAGCGGAAATGGCTGGTGGGACTGTAATCACTATGCGCTGTGACGTCTCCAAAGAGGCCGATTGCACCGCCCAAGTGGAGCGTGCGCTTGCTGACCATGGTCATATTGATCTCCTCTGTTCCAATGCCGGTGTCGGCTTTTCTGACGGGCCTGACTGGATGGCGACCAGCCAATCCAACGACCAATGGGCCATGGCCTGGGGCATCAACGTCATGGCCCATGTCTATTTCGCCCGTGCTGCCTTGCCCTCGATGATAAAGCGAGGCACGGGTAATTTCATTATCACGGCCTCTGCCGCTGGGCTTATTACGCAGACCGGGGACGCGGTCTATTCAACCACCAAACATGCTGCCGTCGGGTTTGCGGAAAGCCTGGCCATCACCCACGGGGATGACGGTATTGGGGTTACATTGCTGTGCCCGCAGGCTGTGAACACAAACCTCATCAAGCTTGTCGAGGGCGGCGCGGCGAGTGTCGACGGCGTCTTAGAGCCAGACCAAGTGGTGGACTTGACCTTTGACGGGGCGGAGCAGGGCGAGTTCCTCGTCACGGCGCATGACACTGTGCTCGGCTATTGGAAAAACAAAGTCGAGAATTATGGCCGCTGGGTGGGCGGTATGCGCAAATTTCGGCGCATGCTCATCGAGAAAACGGGGCGGCCAGTCTAACCTTGCTCCTGCGCAGCCTTTTGGTGCTCTTGTTCTTGCTGATAGGTATAAAGCACGACGCCAAAAAATATCGTTGTGGCCACGACATGTAACAGGATTGGTGTCCGCGAGAGCCATCGCCACCCTTTCTCTTCAAGGCGCCAGCCCACAATGCAAAGCCCAATTGCGGTCGCGATAGCTGCGCCATGCCAAGTGAGAAACAGAACAATTCGGTTGAGGCCGCGCGTGAACCCATCTCCGGTTGGCGGCGTGTTCATCGCCGCATAAAAAGAGTAGATGCAAAGCCCGGCCCAAAGAACCCCTGCGATCATCAAAATAGTCTTGCGCGACATGTGCCCAGCCTAAGCGCAAGCATGCATTGACGGCAATGGGCGAGCGCGCCAGTCTATTACGAAAGCGAACATATCGGGAGAGCGGCAATGATGGGGCGGATAATGGCAATAGTTCTTGTTCTTTGCTTTGTCGGACACGCGCGCGCAGATGGACATCTGCCTGATGAAATGGCGGTCAAGGCAATCAAAGCCTCTGCGGCCACGTGGTCTGTGCTTTATGCCAAGCGTGATTTAGATACGCTGATGACCCTCTATCATCCAGATGCGAAGCTATTTTCGAACGGCCAGCCGGGCCTCTTCGGCCGGGACGCTATTCGTGGTTATTTTGCTGAAAGCTTCAAGAACACGACCGGCGCAAACATCGACTTCAAAGTCGAAGACATCACTGTCTTCGGTGATGTGGCCAATCTTGTGTCGCTGTATATAATGGAGATTGATGTGGGCAAAGATGCGCCTGTGGTCGTCGCCGGCCGCTCCATGCTCATGTATAAGCGCGACGCATCCGGAAACTGGCTGATTTTTGCTGACATGGATAACCAAGCCCCCGATGCAACGGTGCAGGCGTTTAAAGACGCCCGCCGCTAGGGTGGTACCATGACGCTAGAGTTGCGCGGTGCGCGCGTTCTCGTTACTGGCGCTTCGTCTGGCTTGGGCAGGGCTATGGCGGCAGCTTTGGCGTGCGACCATGAGGCCCATGTGTTGGCCCTCGCCCGTCGCCAAGACGCTCTTGAAGATTTAGCAGCGGCCGCAGACGCATGGCCGGGCGCTATCGAGCCGGTTGTACTGGACGTGACCGATACACCTGCCCGGCAGGCATGGCTTCAAGAGGTGGGGCCACTTTCAGCGGCTATCTTGAACGCTGGCATGACGCTGACGGGGCCGTTCTCAAAGCAATCAGCGACTAAGCGTGAGCAGATGATTGCGCTTAACGTCACCGCGACAACGGCGATGGCGCAGGAATTGGCACCGCTGTTATCTGCCGGTCGAGGAGCATTAATGCTTGTGGCTAGCTTAGGTGGCCTCACGCCGCTGCCCTATCAAGCCGCCTATGGCGCCAGCAAAGCCTATTTGGTCAGTCTTGGCTTGGCTTTGCAGCAGGAGTGGAAGCGCCAGGGTGTGAGCGTGACAACGTTCGCGCCAGGCGGCATTGCCACGGAGATGACATCCGGCGCAGAATTCGCCAGCCAACAACGCCACCTTCAGCCCGCGGACGACGTTGCCGCAGCGGCGCTGAAAGCCCTGTCCGAGCGGCAAGGGTTGGTGGTGCCGGGGATGCAGAACAAGCTTATGGCCGCTGCCTTGAAAATCCTGCCTCCGTCCCTGGCGGCTGCCATTGTGGAGAGGCAATTTCGCAAAGACATGACAGCCGACCGGGCATAAAAAACCCGCTGTCCTGAACTTGATTCAGGACCTTGTTAAAAGGCTTGAGCCTTTCGCTCATAGAGATGCTGGATCAAGTCCAGCATGGCGGGTTGGGGCCAGGCATAAAAAACCCGGCAGATCATGGCGTTGACCTGCCGGGTATCTTGTACGCCAAAGGACGCTCTTCCGCTTAAAAACGCGTATTCCTAGGTAGGGGCTTGGGCGGTTGGCAGGTTACCCAGGGTGCGCCTATAAACACATGTGTCCCTTTCGTACAAAATCTCCAATCTTCTTGCGTGCTAGGGGCTCAGCCGTTGCATTTGGTTCAGTTGGTCCAGCGGAATTGCAAGCACCACCTCACCACTTGTCGTCTCAAACGCGGTAGCCGGCACCAGAAGCAGCTCATCTGTTCGCTGCGCTGATTGCAGGGAAATCACCGCTTGAATGATGGATTGATGCACCACCACATCCTCCACTTGGCCAACAAAGGCGCCGTCTGGGGCCACGATTGTTGCGCCAGGTGCTAACACTGGTTCAGGGCGTGCAAGGACGGAAACCAGCTCCAGCATATGGCTGTTTGCCTCGCCGCGATATTGCGCGGTTACCACCTGCGAACCTCCTGGCTGCGTGGTTGCAGAGATATCAACGCTGTATCGCGCAAGCGACACCGGAGAAGATAACAAAGCCATGGCCAGCCCAACCCCTACCAATATTCTGTGTTCCATCACTCTTACCCTACGCATGTACTCAATACTCCCAAAGCATGACGCAGGGGGCTGGAAAAGGCGCGAAACAATAACCGGTAGAGACGTGACCTTTTTAGGGCAGGTCTGTTACGCTGCCGGTAGGGATACGGTCATGCGCAGGCCAGTGCGGTCTCTATTTTCGGCGTAAATTGACCCCCCAATGGCTTCCACATTGCGCTTTACAATCCACAGGCCAAGGCCAAAATGGAGCGATGGCGCATAGCCATTGACTTGCGGGCGCTGGCTGAAATAGCGGTCGAAAATCTTGTCAAGCGAACCGTCGGGTACGCCCGGCCCACGGTCCGCCACCGCAAGACTCACCATATCCCCCGTGCGCTCCGCCTCCACTTGAATGGCTGTGCCGGTTGGGGCAAAACTAAGCGCGTTTTCGATGAGGTTCTCAAGCACCGTTTCCAGCATTTCCTCTGATGCCAAGACTTTCAAGAGTTGCTGCGCACGCAGATTGATCCGCACGCCTTTGTTGGAGGCGACGGGAATGTAACTGTCTACCAGTTGCCGCAGGATTTGCGTTAAGTCGACCGCTTCGCGCACCGCAGAGAGGGAGTCGGCGGCAACCGTATCGAGCGTGCGCGCCGCGGAGACCAGGGTATCAAGGCGGAAGGTTGCCTTCTCAATCACATCGATGGAGATGGCCGCGTTCTCTTGGAGGGCCGATTGTTCTGCGCGCAACGGCTCAAGCGATTGCTGGATGACCGCAATCGGCGTTTTGAGCGCGTGGGCGTTTTCTTCTGCTGCTCGGCGCATCAAGTCTTGCCCTGCGTCCACAGTGGCAAGCAAGCGGTCGATCTCTAAGGTGACGCCGCGTAGCTCGGGGACTTGGATCAGCTTGGTAAAGCCGGTTTTGGCGCGGTCTCCCGTCTGACCTGCTTTTGCGGCGCGGCGGATGCGGCGCATATCGAGATAAATATCAAGGAAAAGCCAGGCGGAGAGCAAGGCGATAATGCCATAGGCGGCCAGCGCATATTTAAATGACGTACTTTTCCAAAAGGATTGGCCGATACTGGACTGCAAAAGGTCTGGTTCATTGTGCGAAATGAGCACAATCCAGCAGCCATTTTCCAACGCCAGTGGACGAATGAAGGTCAGAAGTTCTTCCTCCCCGCCTTGGTTGAAATAGCGTTCTGCAATGGGGCGATTGCCACGGCAGGATGTTTTTAGCGGCTCGAAAAGACCCGCCACTTCTAAACGCTCGCGCTCGGCGGCAATGGCATCGCTGCTGAGGCGCGGTTCTGCTGCGATGGAGAAAAAGCCGCCGTCGCGGGGGTCTGGCCGGTAAAACACGCGGACCGAGCGGGACGGGTTGGCCATGCGGTCGAGCTGGGCTTCCAATGGGCCCGTGCCTTCGCGGGAGAAGGCCATCAATTCATCGCGCAGCGCTTCGGTCAGCATCTGCCCTTCCCGGGCCGTGGCATCCAAAAGAATGGCATTGCGCTGCTTATCGACCAGGCGCAGCGTACCGCCAAGAAAGATGGGGAGCAGCAGCAAGACCAGCAAAAACGCTGCCAGCCGCATGGTGAGCGACCGGGATATGAAATGCCATATGGAGAGGGCTTCAGCCGACGCCATGGCTTAAACCACGCTTGAATTTAGGCCCACCGTACAACGTATTTGTATGTACAAGCACCCTTGAAACACGAGACGTTATGGCCCGACTTGATCGGGCGATCCATGGTAAAGGCTGGACTATGTGCTCAAAAATGGATTCGCCGATCAAGTCGGCGAATGACGGGTGATCATGAGCAGCGTGCTTATGCGCCATTGCCCTTGCGATAAAGATACGGCCATCAGGCGTCGCTGCCAGCGCCTTCGCTCTGCCAGCGGTAGCCGAAGCCTGGATAGTTGCCGATGCAATCAAATGTGTCATCAACGGCTCGGAATTTCTGCCGGATGCGCTTGATGAACGCCCGCACATTGGCTCGGTAGCCGTGTTCGCCTTCCCCTGCGGTAAAGCCTTCACCATGTACCAAGTCATACAGCGAGCGGTAATCCACATCGCGGCCATCTTGCTCAGCCATATACCGTACCATTTTAAATTCCGTAAGCGTTAGCGGTACATCGATATCTTTCCATCGAATCCTGCGGGACACATTATCGACCACCATCTGGCCCACGGTGATGAGTTCTTCGCGCTGCGCTTTATCGTTATTCGGTTGGGCTCTGTTCCCTTGCAGGATAAGCTCTATACGGCGCTGCACGATGGAAAAACTGCGGGATTTCTCGATGAAATCAACCGCGCCGCCAGCCAAAGCGGCCTCCTCATAAATTTGGTCGCCCAGCACAGTCAGGAAAATCACCGGCATTTGATTGCCTGATTCGCGTAACGTTTGGAGCACTTCAATACCATTCAGCCCTGGCATTTTCCAATCGAGTAGGATCACGCCGCCTTCGCTTTCATCCACTTGATCTAAAAAGGTTTGTCCGTCGCTATAGGTGCGCACATAATGCCCGAAGGCCACCAGGTTCCGGCTCAGCGATTCCCGAAAAAGGTCGTCATCGTCGACGACATAGACTGTTTGTTTCATTTCCAGTGCCCGCTTTGCTTGCATAGCGTTTGCTCCTTTTATGCTGGCTCTAGCCCTCGGATGGCTCGGCCGCGGCTGCGATAGGCGCATCCGGCGGCTGAGATCCTTTGGAGTGTATGGAGCCAAGATGTTCAAATTGTGCGAGGCAGCGTTCGCTGGTGCCGCCTTCGATAGAGTATTTAAGGGCGCGGTATGCGCCGGAGTCTAAGTCCTTGAAAAGTTGAACAAAAAGCCGGCACGGCCCGCTGGCGTAAAACCAGGTTTGCGACGGTGCCGTGCTTGTAATGCTTTCTGGTTCCCCGAAAAGAGACAAAAGAGTGGCCGATTCCGCGCCAACAATCTGGTCTTCCGTAAGGGTTGTCACAGGAGGTTTTTCTAATGGACGAGGCGTATTGAGAGCGACCGCCTTGTCGGGGATTGGTGTTGGTTTTGCAGCCACAGGTGCGCGCGGCGGCGGCGGGACGGGCTCTGGCGGCCCTGCCTGAACGATGGTCGGCTCCGGCGCTTGTTCCACAACGGGTGGCGGGCTTTCGACCAAGGCTTGACACGCAGACAATAGTCCAGCCAGGCACGAAAATGCTGCCACGATTTTGATGATGTGCAGTCCCTGCGCCACCAACTTAATATCCCACCGCTTGCCACCGTGATTCTTCACTGCCGCTTGAGGGTGGCCATTCAGCCGCAGTTTGTCGATCTTTCCCAACAATTGTCTGAAAATTGTTGCAACATACCGGTCGGCTGCCGCATTTTCATTTCAGCAGAGGGATTTGACCCGTTGCACTATGCGATTGGGGCGCCAAAATAGCAATGGCTTGGCGGGTCACTTCATTCCGCGGCGGGCGAATGAAAAGGGCGGTACTCATCTTAAAATATGTCTTGATTATTGCCGCAATAGGAGCGTCAGTGACTGGTTTGACGCTGAGTTTAGAGCCTGCGCCAAAGCTGGATGTTGCGGTCGCTGGCCGTGTTTTCGCCCGCTACCCCTATTGGCAGCCAAATTTGATGCCATCTACGGAGGTTGTGGCGGGCCCGCAGGCTGGCCGCTTTACTGTGGGCGTGATTGAAATTCCCATAAGCCCGTCGCCCGACGCGGTCGCGACTTGGCAACGTGATGCCGTCACAGATGTTGTTTTGGAATTCGGGCCTGAAAGGCTCGCCCGCCAAGCCCATAGACAGGGCCGAAAGCAGCCACGAGCGGATTAGTAAACAGCCCGTCGCACGGTCAATGTGCGGAGTTTCGCGCGGACCGACTTTGCAGCGCGCTGCCGAGCTCTTACATCCCATGCTAGGCTGGTTGCACGGAATGATGTATCGATTGGCCTGCTGAACGATGTGAGAGGGAACACTTTCGATGCGCTATTTGCACACGATGGTCCGGGTGGCAGACCTGGACAAAAGTATGGATTTTTACTGCGGCAAGCTTGGCCTTGTTGAGCGCCGCCGCATTGACGTTGAGGAGGGCCGCTTCACCCTGGTCTTTCTAAGCCCGCCAGATCAACCAGATGCCCAGGTGGAGCTGACCTATAATTGGGATCCCGAAAGCTATGATGGCGGCCGCAATTTTGGCCATTTGGCGTTTGCCGTCGATGATATTTATGAAACCTGCCAGCGCCTGATGGACCAAGGCGTCACCATCAACCGGCCGCCGCGCGATGGTTTCATGGCGTTTATTCGGTCGCCGGACAACATTTCCATTGAGCTTCTTCAGGCGGGCGAACGCAAAGCTCCGCAAGAGCCGTGGGCCAGCATGGAGAATATCGGCGAATGGTAGGCGCCCTCGATATCGTGCAGCTGCCAGTGCTGTATGATAATTACATCTATCTAGCGCATGAGCCCAAAGCAGGCGCCACCGCCGTGGTGGACCCTGCCGTCGCCGATGCGCCGCTAGAAGCCGCTGCAGCACGTGGCTGGACCATCACGCATATCCTCAATACGCATCATCATATGGATCATGTGGGCGGGAACTTAG
>CAKZYD010000089.1 GCA_937884085.1 uncultured Sphingomonadales bacterium
TGGCCCTAAAACCCCGTGGCATCATCGTAAACCCCATCCACCCCGGCTACGCCCGCACCGATATGAGTGGGCCGCAGGCCGCCATTGAGCCGATTGAAGGGGCTGAGGGTGTTGTGGCGCAGATTAAAGAGATGACGCTGGAGGGGAGTGGGGCGTTTTTGAGCTATGATGGGCGGGAGATGGCTTGGTAGCGTGTTTAAGGCTCGGCACTAGACCGTCATGGTAGATATATGGATCGTAAGCGAAAAGCATTGGCGTCGCTTGAAGATGACATCCAGCGTTTGGGTGTTACGCTTGATTGGGCAACGTGGGAAGGGATTGCCCAACGGTACAGGGATGTTCAAATCCGGGCGGGCGACAAGATTCAGAGCCAAGCACGTGTGGCAAACAGTTGGATCTTCCTGTCCAAAGGCATTGCGGCATCCGAACAAACCGATCTTGATGGCGTATCGACGGTTGCGCGTTTCTTCGAGCCCGGAGATATCTGCGTTAATCTCACAAGTGCTTGGACGCGCGACATTGCGTCGGATGATCTTGTGGCCCTAACGAATGTTGAAGGTATTGCCATCCCTGACGCCATCTTCAGGCGTGAGTACCTCGAGGGGGAAGGTTTCGGCACCTACCTGCGGCTTAAAATGATGAGTGCGCATCTTTTCGCGAAGGAACTGATCTGCGCAAAAACCTCTGGCCAGACCGAAACGCGATATCGCTTCCTCGAGCAACATCACCGGAATATAATCGGTATGGTGCAGCAGAAAGACATCGCCCGGTTTCTCGGGATGACGCCTCAGGGCCTTTCCCGGTTTCTGCGGCGAAGAAAATCCGAGGCCGGTTAACCGATGTTCATCGCCGCCTCGCTGTTTTGTCTATTCTCCAGCCGCATACCCCATGCGGTTTTAGATCGGAGAAAGCGACGCAATGACGGACCTGCAAATGCCGGCGGCACGAGACTTAGGCTGGGCTCTCAAACCGGTGTCCTCGTCGCATTTCGACATCCATCAAAAAGACAATGGGCAGTTTTGTGTCGTGCTGAACCATGCCGTGCTGCGCGATGTTTCAGCGGAGATGATCGCGTGGTGGTTCCAGAACTTCCCGCGCTTGAAGGTTCGGCTGAGGGATGTTCCCGGCTACGAAGGAGAGCAGGTTCCTGGCTATTGGCTTTGGCATCCGATAGACCATCATAGCGCCGAATTATTAGGGGCCCTTGGCCCTGGGGGCGTCGCCAAGGCTGGGTGTTACATCCGCATCCGGGAAGCCATGCAATACGACCGCTATGGGTGGAAATACCCGGTCGATAATAAACTGAAAGTGTTCTACGTCGGCCCCGACGGCTGGGCGATGGGCAAAACACTGCCTTTGATCGGTTCGGTCATGATGTTGCGCATCAATTTCAACGATCTCTTCGAGGATGGGCAGCATGTCGGGGTGCATTACCATTACGAGGTAGTGATCGGGGCAACCGGCAACAACGCGGTCGCTCGCTTCATCAACAATCGGATCGCCAGAGAGTTTGGTCCGGAGTTTTTCGCTGCCTGGCACCGTCACAACGTGATCGAGGTCGGTACTTTCGAAAACTTCCTTCCAGCGCTTTTCGCACAGAAGGGCGATCTTTCAACTCTCGAATACGCACGCGATATGAATTCCGATCTGTCATCACCTGACAGTCAGCGCGGGCATGACAGGGCGTTGTTCGAGACACGGCTGCGTGGATATATGAACACCGACACGCCGTATCAATTCCAGCGATATCTAGGAGCTTCGTTTTTGTAAGCCTTGGCTGGCTTTACACTCATCAGAAAAGATATCGCCCTTCAAAAATCGAAAATCAGAGCAAAAGAAGCTGGTGCTCATCTCCAGCATGGGTGCCTCCATCACCAACGCCATGGGCCACATGTTCGGCTACGCCGCCTCTAAAGCCGCCCTCAACATGACCGCCCGCAACCTAGCCGTGGCCCTAAAACCCCGTGGCATCATCGTAAACCCCATCCACCCCGGCTACGCCCGTACCGATATGAGCGGGCCGCAG
The DNA here is from genome assembly GCA_937884085.1 of uncultured Sphingomonadales bacterium. Lineage (GTDB taxonomy): Bacteria > Pseudomonadota > Alphaproteobacteria > Sphingomonadales > CAKZYD01 > CAKZYD01. The sequence goes on from CAKZYD010000089.1 coordinate 2,027, forward strand.
GCGTCCATTGAGCCGATTGAGGGGGCTGAGGGCGTGGTGGCGCAGATTGCTGAGATGACTTTGGATGGGAGTGGGGCGTTTTTGAGTTATGATGGGCGGGAGATGCCTTGGTAGGCGGTAAGAGTGCCTATTTCTGCAACAGCTAGAGCTACCATTCACCCCACGCGTCATCTCTGTGCTCGTCACAGAGACCCATTCCAGAGCGGTGCCAGTATTAAATGAGATCTTGCCGCAAGTCGTTCCAAAGCGGATTAGTTTCTTCAATTGCATTGATTTTCCATTGGCGGGGCCATTTCTTAATGGTCTTCTCGCGGGTGATGGCTCTCTCGATTTCGCTGTGTTCTTCAAACCACACCAAGCGTTTGCAGCCGTATTTTGCAGTGAACTTAGACCCAATTCCATTGATGTGTTGATCAACGCGGTGCACCAGGTCTGATGTCACACCGACATAGAGCGTGCCGCCTTTTTTGGACGCCATTATGTAGACAAAGCCGCCAGCCATGTGAGGACAGTCTCAGGAATGGGTCCCTGTGACAAGCACAGGGATGACGGTGTTGTGGATGGCAGCAATGTGTGACATACATCTGCAAATGGCACTCCTAAACTCCCTCGAATGCCTCAAGGTAAGCGGGACATGTCTACCACCCCCCAGTCCCAGGCTCACCCTTAAACGGCCCTTTAATCGCATCCGAAATCCAGCCGCCATAAAACTGCCCCGGCCGAGGCCGCACGCGTTCTTCGCCGACATAGCACTCTACCTTTGCGGGGTAGAAGCAGAGCCAGTCTTTGAGGGCGTCCATGCCATCGATAGCGTCTTCGAAGGGGTCGGGGTAGCTCCAGGCGGCTTGGCGGATGAGGTTTTGGCCTGGGATGGCTACGTCGAAATATTGCGCCTTGCCCTTCCATTCGCAGACAGAGACGCCTTCGCCTTCTTTCAGGGTGGTGAAGTTGCAGTCGTCTGGGTGGATGTAGATGGTGGGCGGGCTGGCGGTTTCCTTGATGCGTTTGGCGCGAGTGGTTTGGGCGATGATGTGATCGCCTAGGCGCACGGTGACCGGGGCGGGGGCATCATCGATCATGGGTGGGCGCGGATAGTCCCACACGCTTTCTTCGCCGGGGCCGACGGGCTCTTTCTCAGCTGGCCCGCGGCCGCCCCAGCCGCTTCGGCTGGACAGGACGGCGCGGCGCAGAGCTTCTTTGTGGTTATCCGTCAATGGTAAGGACTCCGCCCAGTGCTTCTGCAGCTTTGACGACGAAGGCGGGGCAGTCCATGACGCTGCGGTCATCGGCCTGGCAATTCACGTCTGACCACTCAATGGTCATGTCGGCGCAGGGGATTTTGTAGTTGGAGAGCAGAATGGACTTGGAGGTTTTGACATTCTCCATGCTGGTGCCAACGAATTGGATTTGCAGCGGAAAGCTGGTGACTTGGCCACCGGACTTGGAATCCATCTTCTGCTCGCCCTTGACCATATAGATGGGCACGTCGCCGGAGATGGTGGTGGTAATTTCCGGTCGGCACGTGCCATCGATTTCGGTGGTTTTAATGCTAATTGTTAAATCCTCAGTCGCTGTCGTACCCGGAGCGCTGGTTACGTCATCACCGCACGCGGCCACGACAAAAGCAGTTAGCAAAAGCAAAGAACGCATAACTCTCTCCCCAAAAGATGACCTGTAGGAGAGCTTGTGCACCGCACAGAGTCAATATGTGAAAGCTGGGGCTTTGGAGCCTATTCGGTGTATAAGATATCTTTCAGCGTTGCTGTCACGTCCAGAGGCCGTGGGACGATATCTGGAAATTCGGTGTTGGTATGATGGCCAACGCCGCGCAGCAGCTTTTCAATGGCGATTGATCGACGCGAATTCATATAGCCCAAAGGGTCGGCGGACCCGAGAACATCCGTGATTTTCTTAAAGCCATCCGGCATCTTGATGACCGCGCTGAGCGTGATGATGTGGCTCTGTGCCTGCAGCCGCTCGGCATCTTCCGGGCTGTTTCTCACGATTTTCTCAAGTGCTTCCGCTAGGATTAAATTGCCTTTGGAATGACCGCATAAAACTGACAAATCGAAGCGAGGATCACGGAGCAAGGCTGCTGCTGCATTGACGTCGTTGAAGGCGGCAAGGCCTTTGCTGGCTGCTTTTGGCCCTGATACGGGGGACGTAGATTTCATCCAGTCGGTCGCCATTGTTTCGAGCTGCTCTGCGTTGTGGCGCAAGCGATTGAGTGTGCCGAATAAGAAATAGCCGCCAATCGCTTCTGTAGCTACATCGGCGAGGCCAAACCCGGAGACGACCGCGACCACTGGACCGCCAACTGCATCGGCAACATTGCGCGCAAGGGCGGCGGAGCCAAGGGCCGAGCTGCCCACACCGGCGATGGCCAGCGCTTTTGGCTTATCAAGTTTTGCCAGCGCGGTCAGGTCTTTCACCGGTTGCAGCTTTTGTGTTCCAGTTGGTGGCACATGGAGAAGCGTGCCTTCTTTGACGAGCCATGGCGCCAGCGTATTCGTTTCTTCTTCGGTAATCTTGCCTACATCATAAAATAAGCCGTCAAGCAGCGCGTTTCTTTGCTGAAAGCCACTGAGATATTTGGATTTCCAGGCCTCATATATCCCGCCAAGTAGGCCGCTGCCTTGACTGCCGGCCGGCATAAACCCTTCTGAAGCACTTTCATACAAACTGCCAAGCTGAGCAGCTTGAATGCGAGACAGGGAGGTCTGCATGGCGAGATCCTAATGCTTTTTGCTGCGTCGCAGCATAACATCAAATCTAGCGTGTGTCTCGCAGGTTTTATGCTCTTAAAGCGTGTATTTAGATCTAGCGGGCCAATTCTTTCATGGCGTCGTCGAGACCATCCAGGGTGAGGGGATACATCTTGTCCTCAAAAATCTCTTTAATCATCTGGATGGATTGGCCGTATTGCCAATGCTCTTCTGCCACGGGGTTGATCCAGACGGCGCGGTCATAGATATCGCGCACACGGCTGAGCCAGACATTGCCAGGCTCTTCATTCCAATGCTCAACCGAGCCGCCTGCATAGATGATCTCATAAGGGCTCATGGAAGCGTCGCCCACGAAGATGACTTTATAGTCGTGGGGGTATTTGTGGAGGATTTCCCAGGTGTCCGTCTTCTCTTGCCAGCGCCGGGCATTGTTCTTCCAAACGCCTTCATAGAGGCAGTTATGGAAATAGAAGAACTCAAGGTTCTTAAACTCGATGGAAGCGGCGGAGAACAGCTCCTCCATGATCTTGATATAGGGGTCCATGGACCCGCCTACATCCAGGAACAACAGCACTTTGACGGCATTGCGCCGCTCGGGCCGCAGTTTGATGTCGAGCCAGCCTTGTTTGGCCGTGGCATCGATGGTCTCTTTCAGGTCGAGCTGGTCCGCCGCGCCTTCACGGGCGAAGCGGCGCAGCTTGCGCAAAGCCACCTTGATGTTGCGGGTGCCCAGCTCCTTGGTGCTGTCAAAGTCCTTAAACTCGCGCTTGTCCCAAACCTTGATTGCGTGCTTATGGCGGCTTTCCTTCTGGCCGATGCGCACGCCTTCGGGGTTATAGCCATAGGCGCCGTAGGGGGATTTGCCTGCTGTCCCAATCCACTTATTGCCGCCTTCATGACGGCCTTCCTGTTCTTCGAGGCGCTTTTTCAGCGTCTCCATAATCTCTTCCCAAGAGCCAAGCGCTTCGATTTCCGCCTTCTCTTCCTCGCTCAGATAGAGCTCGGCCATCTTTTTCAGCCACTCTTCTGGGATTTCGACCGTTTCGTCCTCATTCATCAGGTCGAGGCCTTTGAAGACATGGCCAAACACCTGGTCAAAGCGGTCAATATGGCTTTCATCTTTGATGAGCGCCGACCGGGAGAGATAGTAGAATGTCTCCACCTTCATATCCGCCACGCCTTCCTTCATGGCGTCGAGCAGCATCAGATATTCTTTGATGGAGACCGGCAGGCGGGCATCGCGTAGGGCAAGGAAGAAGGTGTTGAGCATGGTTCAGGCCTTGTTGATGCTCGACATGTACATGAGCGCGCGCAGAAGTCGACTGTCAGTTTGGACGCTTGAAGACAAAGGCCTCGTCAAAACCATCATCCCAGTGTTTTTTGCCGCGCTCTATGAGGCAGGCCATGAAGTCTGGCGGGAAGGCTTGGCCGAGGTCATTGCCGCCGCCGGTTAACGCTTCACAATCATCGTCTGCTTCGCGTGGGTTCGCCGCGGCCACAAAGATTTGGCTGGCGGCGAGGTCATCGCGCTCTAGGAGATGCTGGATGGAATTGAAGGACACTTGGTCCACCAGTGTGTCGACGCTGCCCAGAGCCACATCGAAAGAGCTGATTTTGCTGCCTTCCATGTCGGGCATGGTATCCTCAGGCGCATCAGGCAGACGGCCATTCTTTAAGACAAAGACATTCATGCCAGCCCCGCCGCTGGCCAACATCGCTTCCTCCAAACGCAGGAAAAACGCGCTGAGGCGTACGCCGCCATCGATATAGGCGTTCCGGTCAATAAACTCCGGGTCAAAAGCGATCGGAACGGCAGCTGATGCCAGGAGACTGGCTTTAAAGCAGTCATAGAGCGCCTCTTCGGAGAAACTGCTATCGCCCACCATCGTGTTGACGTTGATGGCATAGAACTGGCTGTCATCTAAGGAAACGACGCCCAGCAGCAGGGCAGGGGCATCCGGCGCGCTCAAGCGGGTGACCAGTTTGGAGAACCGGCCGTCTGGCGCCCCTGGTGCGAACATCGCGTCAATGCGCTCAGACAAAGGCGTTTTGTCCAGGATGGCCAGCTTGCCAAGAAGCGCTGTGAAGGAGCGGCGCTCCACCAAATCTGTCTCTTCCGCAATGGAATACGCCTCAACTGCGCCCGGCAAATCATCAATTACCACAAAGGGTGCAATCAGCGCGCCGGTGCTGACGCCGGTGACCAGGGCGAACTCAGGATACGCGCTTGGCGCTTCGCGCTGCCAGCTTTCCATAAAGCTTGCGCCATAAGCGCCCCATGGCCCGCCGCCGCTCATCAACAACACATTGGTGTCCGCAGCGGCAATGCGCGGCGCGGCCTCGCTCGGCGCCAAAGAGCGGGCGACGCCCCGCTGCATGGCCGACCGCAGCACAGTATCGATGGGCAGAGACACTGACTGCCTAGGCACACTTTCAGAGGTCCGCGCTGTCAGCGCACGCGTCGCCATCATGCTGCTCGGCACAATGTCGCGAAAATCATTGGGCACCAGCAAGGCGTGGTCAACATAGTTGCAGGCAATGGAGGCCGGCCGCTCTTTGGCGCAGCTGCTCAGAAGGAGGGTGAGAAGACACAGGAAGGCTATGCGCATGGATATCGCTCCATTGTCATCGCCAGTGCCCCAATGGTCTTTCCGATATCACACTGAACGCGCTACGTCGCGCTCGATTATCTCTGCACCTGTTTTTGGCAATGGCCCAGTCCAGCTGGCCCTGTTGACCGCCGCCACGAGCATGAAGGAAATATACATCAGGAGATACCACGCCCCTAGCTTCGTGGGTGATACCATGGCCCAGCTGAGCTGTTGGTCTGGATAGACCCAGGCGTTGGCAAAGGTGGAGATGTTTTCCGCAAACCAGATGAAGCCGGCAACCAGAAACCAGCCGAGCAGTATGGGCATCTGGCGTTGCACTCGCCAGATAACGAACGTCACGCGGGTTTTCCAAAATAGCATGCCTAACAGGGCGAATAACCCCAAGCGCATATCGAGGATGTAGTGGTGTGAGAAGAAATTGATATACATGGCCACGCCCGTAACAGCGGCGGTCCAAAACATCGGCGCGCCGCGAAGCTGGAAGCTAAAAATGCGCCAGACGCGCGCGATATAACTGCCCACCGCCGCGTACATGAAGCCCGAGAAGAGTGGCACGCCCGCGAGACGAAGATAGGCGTCTTCCGGGTACATCCACGAGCCCACAGCGGTCTTAAACAGCTCCATCGCCGTTCCAACGATATGGAACGCTAAAATGACTTTGTCCTCCGTCCAGCTTTCCTAACGAAAGACGAGCGGGTCGCATAGGACTCAAGCTTGCTTCGGATAGCTGAAAACCGGGTTTGTGATCGTAGGCTGGTCATTGGTTTTGGACTATATCCATCGGCGGCGAAGCGTTGCTAATAGGGACAGAAAATGGACTGAAACATGACGCTGCTAAACTTCGCAACGGCAGGAAACATCATCTGCGCCCCCGGCAGTGTTGAGCAGCTGGGCGCCCTGGTCGCGCAGCGCGATGTGGGTCGCGTTCTCCTGGTCTGCGACCCTGGGATTGAGGCCCTTGGGCTCATCGACCCAGCGCTTGAGAGCCTGAACGCGGCGGATAAAGAGGTCTGCGTCTTCTCTGATGTGGAGGCAGACCCCTCTGCTGCCACCGTGGAACATGCGGCGCAGCAAGCCCGTTCCGTTGGCGCCCAGGCTGTGATTGGGTTCGGCGGCGGCAGCCCTATGGATGTGGCAAAGGCCGCAGCAATGCTTCTCGGCAGTAATCAGCCGCTGGACGCGCTCTACGGCGTTGATAAAGCGTCTGGGCCGCGGCTGCCGCTGCTTCTTATTCCCACTACGGCCGGCACGGGCTCTGAGGTGACGCCCATCGCCATTTTAACGATTGGCGCCGAGACTAAGATGGGCATTGTCAGCCCGCATCTCCTGCCGGATGTGGCGCTGCTTGACCCTCAGCTCACCAAAGGCTTGCCGCCGCACATTACCGCCGCGACGGGTATTGACGCGATGGTCCATGCCATTGAAGCCTTTACAAGCCTCCACAAAAAGAACCCCATTTCTGATGCCTTGGCCATCAAAGCGCTCAGCTTATTGGCGAAGGGGGTGCCCGCAGCCTATGCCGATGGCGCGAATTTAGAAGCACGCGGCGATGCGCTGCTTGGGGCCAGTTTGGCGGGTATGGCTTTTGCTAATGCCCCGGTCGCCGCCGTTCACGCGCTGGCCTATCCTATCGGCGCGCGCTTTCATGTGCCGCATGGCGTCTCAAACGCCCTGGTGCTGCCGCATGTCCTGCGCTTTAATCTGAGCGTTGCGGACGCGCTCTATGCAGAGCTCGCGCCTCTTTTATGCAGCGCTGATGAGGTCTCCCAAGCGCCAAGCGCTGCTGCTGCGCTCGTCAATAAGCTTGAGCAGCTTTGCGACAGGATGGGCGTGCCGCGCCGCCTGCGCGATGTGGGGATCGGTGAAGATGCGCTCCCCAAGCTGGCGGACGACGCTATGGAGCAGACGCGGCTTTTGATAAATAACCCTAAAGAGGTCACCAGGGCCGATGCTCTGGCGATTTACCAGGCCGCCTTTTAGCGAACAGTAACACTGTCCTGCCCCCATGGGGTGAGCGTTTGCGTTTGCGTGCGAAAGGCCTCAGGCAGCTCATCAACCATATGATAGGTTGCAGCAAGGCGCCCAAAGCCCACACAAAAGGCGGCATACATGCCAAGCTCAACAATTTCCGCTTCGCTAAAATGCGCTTTCAGGTCCGCATAGACCGCATCATCAATGGCGAGGTTGTTGGTTGCCAGTAGCTCGCCATAGCGAATGGCACTCTTCTCTGCATCGGTCAGATTGTCTGCCTCTTGCGGCTTCTCAAGCGAACACACCGCATCCTCATCCACGCCATCGGCAACCGCATCAGAATAGCGAATGGCCATGCAGCTGCGGCACTGGTTGAAGAAGGCAATGCGCAGGCGCACTAGCTCCAGCAGCCGCTCCGGCAACGTCCGGTTCATCTTCATCGCCCCAGCAAAGCCCATAAGGCCAAGCGCCAGCTCCGGTGTATGCGCGAAATAGCGGGTGAGGCCTTGTTCTAAGTCAGTCAGGTTTTCCGGCTGGACCACAGCTTTGATGCGCGGGTCCCATTGCTCGGCAGGGATTTGGGTGAGGCGGGTCATGGGCGAGCCTTTCGAAACACTAGTATTCCTTAGGCTGCCTTGTCTTTTGCGCGGTGTCTATTCGCAGGACTGAGAGGGGAGATGCAGATTTAGTGGTTCGGACGGCGCGCGTTTAAGGCGAGCAAAAGACCCACAACCGAAATCAGAATTACGACCAGGTCTGTAGCAATGTAAGCGACAACCGGTGTCTCATCTATTGGGAATACTGCCTCGTCGGGATTTTTAAAAGCCTGTTCCCGGCCCAGACTAATTGTCTGATAGGCCTGCACTGCGTAAAGAACTGTCTGCCCAAGGATAAAGCTCCAGGCGGTACACAAAAGCCGTAGACCAGGTCTAACTCTCTTTAAGACGACGACCGCGCCTAACAAAATCAGTGCTCCAGGGAAAAATATATATACCAGCGTTAAAAACGATTGCTGTGGTGCACCAATCGAAAAAAACTGAAAGTTTATCTGATTTCCAATCAGGAACAGGCCAAATACGACTGCCAACCAAGCAGATGCCCGCGCCACTTAGCCCTTATTCCCCTCACGTCGGTTCATAAACGCCAGCCGCTCAAAAAGATGCACATCCTGTTCGTTCTTCAAGAGCGCGCCATGCAGCGGCGGGATGAGTTTTTTGGGGTCGCGGCTTTTTAGGATGTCTAGGGGGAGGTCCTCATTCATCAGGAGCTTGAGCCAGTCTAGAAGCTCTGAGGTGGAGGGCTTTTTCTTAAGGCCCGGAACGTCGCGGATGTCGTAGAAGATGTTGAGAGCTTCGCGCACCAGCAAGGTTTGGATGTCTGGAAAGTGAACATCTACAATGGCTTGCATCGTTTCTCTGTCAGGAAACTTTATGTAGTGAAAGAAGCAGCGGCGCAGGAAGGCGTCGGGCAGTTCCTTCTCATTGTTTGAGGTGATGATGACGATGGGGCGCTGTGTGGCCTTTACCGTTTCGCCTGTTTCGTAGACGAAGAATTCCATGCGGTCGAGCTCTTGCAGGAGGTCGTTGGGGAATTCGATGTCTGCTTTGTCGATTTCATCGATGAGGAGGACGGGGGTGTCTTCTGCCACAAAGGCTTCCCAGAGTTTGCCGCGCTTGATGTAGTTGGCGATGTCTTTGACCTTTTCATCGCCTAGCTGACTGTCGCGCAGGCGGGAGACGGCGTCATATTCATAAAGGCCTTGCTGGGCCTTCGTGGTGGATTTGATATGCCATTCTAGGAGATTGACGTCGAAGGACTTGGCAACCTCTTGGGCGAGGACGGTTTTGCCGGTGCCTGGCTCGCCTTTGATGAGAAGGGGCCGCTTTAGGGTGGCCGCAGCATTGACGGCTACCTTCAAATCATCGGTTGCCACATAATCTTTGGTACCATCAAAACGCATCACGCCATTCCCTGAAATTTATCTTTCAGGGCAGGCTAGGGTTTTTTAAGGCTGAAGCAAGAGCGGGTTTCGATTAGCCGCTTACTACTTTTGCGAGGGCATCGGCTGCTTTTTGCGCGGCGCCGGTCCAGTCCATGGGTTCATCGCCCATGAAGAACTGGGAGCGTGCATGCATCGGCGCATGCGTGCGTTCGCCGAAATTCCACCAAGGCGGGAAGGGAAACAGCCAGAAAATCGGCTTGTCCACGGCAAAAGCGGACATAGCCGGCTGGGCGCCGATGGAAATCACCAAGTCCAGGGCGTCTGTTAGAGATGCGGCCTCATCGAGCTCGTCTTTTAGGTTGAGGTCTGGGCACTGCTCAATGTCGACACCAAAGCGGGATTTGAATTCGGCAATCTCATCATCGCAGTCGCCATATTGGAGATTGATGAAGCGTGCGCCCTTGGTTTTCAGGATTGGCTCCCAAAAAGCCAGGTCCGCATACCAGAAGTTCCGCTCTGCTTTTTGCAAGCCCGAGCGCCAGCAGATGCCCACCTTTAGCTCTGGTCCTAAGCCATCAAGCCACGCCTTATGCTTGGCTGTGACATCCGCATCAGTCACCAGAAAGCCGTCTTTAGCATCCCGGAAGCTCTGCACGGACGGACGATAGCGGCAGAACAGGTCGGCTATGGGAATGTAGCCGTCATAGCCTTCGCCGCCATCTTCAACGTCTGGCAACAGGCGGATGCGGTAGCCTTCTTGATACGTATCGGCATAGGCACTGACGACATCTAACTGCGGGAAACTGCGCTTTATAATGGATACCAAGCGCCAATCGCAGCCGACCGCAACGGACTCTGCTTCCGCCAAAAGGTCGGGTAGGGCGCTGAGGAATAGGATTTCATCGCCCACCCCTTGCTCAGGCACAACGATGACTTTCTTGCCTTTCAGGCTGCCTTTGCTGAGATAAGGGACTTTCAGCGCATAGCGGATGGCGTCTTGACGGCGCTTGTCGAGACGGCAGGCATAGCTTTCCCATGCATCGCTAAGCTGGCCAGCACCCAGCTGGGCCATGGCCAGCGTGAAATGCACAACCGGGTTCTTATCATCCGTATTTTTATAAGCCTGCGCGGCATAGGGCACGGCTTCGTCATAGCGGCCCAAGTCATTGAGCGCGCGGGCCAGGTTGTTGAGGGTTTTATAGGCTTTGGGCTCAAGGCGCAGCGCTTCGTCATAGAAGGGCATCGCCGCGTCCAGGTCATCGCGCATATTCACCACACTGCCCAGCACGTTCCAAAGGTCCGCGCTTTCCGGCAGGATGGGGAGCACCTGCTGAAGCATATCAATGGCCTCATCAAAGCGCTCGAGTTTACGCAGAGCCGTGGCCCGGTTCACATAGCCGACCGGGTTGGTGGGCTCTAGTTCCACAAAGGCGGCATTGAGTTTCTCCGCCTCGTCCCACAGCTCCATATCGATGGCGACTTGACCAGCCATGCCGGCCAGCTCGGTATCTTGCGGCGCGCGCTGCAGTGCGTAGAGATAGAGGTCAATAGCTTTAGACCGGGCGCCCAAATTGGCCAGCACATCGGCAAGTGCTTTGACGATGGAGATGTTGTTTTGCTCATAATACCAGGCTTCATTCAGGTATTTGGCGGCTTCGACCCAGCGTTTGGCTTTTCTAGCTTTTTCACCCTTTGCAATCAGCCCGGCGCTGTTTTTGCGTCTGCGTGGCCGGGCGACTGGAACGGGTTGCGTGGTCCGGGAGACAAGCAATTCATCGAGCTCGCCCAGGTCTATGCTTCTGCCAGCGTCTTCTCCTGCTGGCACAAGGCCATCGAGCCCGTTGAAGTCGTCCCCATCGAAGTCATCAAAATCGAAAGCGTTGCCTGGGTCGGACATAGAAAGCCGTCTCTCTTTTATAGGAATATTAGAGAATAGGTGTCGCAAAACGTCCTTAACAAACCCCAAACAGGTACCTTCTATGATGGTTTTTCCGCGTTAACCCTTTTTAGACGCTTCATGGTTAAGGCTGTTAACCCTAACGGCTTTTAACCATGAGTGGGCTGAAGAGATGGCGCTGAAATTATCGCTAAAACCAGGCGAAAAATTCGTCGTGAACGGGGCAGTTATCGCCAATGGGGACCGGCGCTCTGCGCTTGTTATTCAAAACAAGGTCTCTATTCTGCGCGAGCGGGATATTCTTGCGGAAGAGGATGTGAATACGCCGGCACGGCGCATCTATTTCCCCATCATGCTCTCTTATTTAGATCCCGACAACGCCAGCAAATACTACGAAGAATTCATCAAGCGCATGATGGAGTTCATGAACTCCATGACCAATCAGGCGGCGCTGACATTGTGTGTGGAAATTAGTGCTCTGGTGATGAATCGCAATTACTATCGCGCGCTGACGTTGTGCAGGAAGCTATTTGATTTCGAAGAGGAGCTGCTGTCTTATGTCCCTGGACGCTTACCGGAAGACGCAGAATCAGTCGGAAACGCCGCAGCAGATTGAGTATCGCCTCTTTGCGAACGTAACCCACGCGCTCATTGAGCTGCGCGATATGGAAAACCCAACCCCACGGCAAAAGATTGATGCGCTGGATTGGAACCGGCGTATGTGGTCCACTTTGTCGAGTGATTGCGGTACGGCTGGTAACCAGCTGCCAAAAGAGCTTCGAGCGCAAATCATTTCCCTTGGCCTATGGGTAAGCCGTTTCACCACGGAAGTGGCGCGCGGCACTGCGACGGTCGATGCGCTCATCGACGTAAATACAGCGATTATGGAAGGTTTGGCAGCGCAAGCGAAACTGCAACGCACTGCTGCAACGCCAGAACAGCCTGAACCGGCAAATGCTCCTGAGCCAGGCGCTGTGCCGCCGCGTTCCACGGTCGCCTAAAACGTCTGCCAAGCAAAATTTACCGCCCGGCAGATTTTGCCGAGCCAAAAATTTCCCTCCTATGGTTGCGCCTTTCTTAACGCTCTAAAGGGCCAACGCGGCGTAAAATATTTCTGCCTGATTTTATACGGCCTGCGATGGTGTATGGGCCGTTAACCATTCTTTCTGGCACGCGCCTTGCTGAACAGGCGCTTGGCAAAAGCCATCGGGCCAAAACGGCCACGATAAAACCAGAAAGGTAGAACATATGTCTTTTTCCGTTAATACGAATGCGTCTGCATTTGTTGCTCTTCAAAATCTTAATGGTACGAACGCCCAGCTTAATCAGGTTCAAAACCGGATTAATACGGGTCTTGCTGTGTCTTCTGCTAAGGACGACGCTGCAACCTTTGCCATTGCGCAAAACCTGCGCTCTGACATCGGTGGTTTGAATGCTGTTAAGTCCAGCTTAAGCCGCGCACAAAGCACGGTGGATGTTGGTCTCTCCGCTGCTGAATCGATCTCCGATCTGCTGATCGACCTGAAAGAAAAAGCAGTGGCCGCGTCTGACGCTGGTCTGGATGCCTCAAGCCGTTCAGCCATCTCTGATGACTTCAACGCGCTGTTTAGCCAAATCGGCACCATTGTTCAAAGTGCTGAGTTCAACGGCACCAACATCATCGACGGTACGGACAATATTTCTGCTATCCTCAACGACCAAGGTACACAAACCTTCTCCGTTGCGGCGCAAAATGTGTCCACGTCCGGTGGTGCAGCTTCGTTGACCGCGTCTACGATTACATCTGCTGCCGGCGCTGCGTCGCTGGTTGTTGAAATCGAAAGCGCCATTGCTTCTGTCAACCAAACCCTGTCGCAATTGGGTTCGGCCGCACGGACGCTTGAGCAGCAACAAACTTTTGTTACCCAGCTGTCTGACACCATTCAAGCCGGTATCGGCAACCTGGTGGACGCTGATCTGGCGCAAGAAAGCGCGCGGCTCCAGTCCTTGCAGGTGCAGCAGCAGCTTGGCCTTCAGGCGCTGTCGATTGCCAACCAGGCTCCGTCGGCGGTGCTGTCGCTCTTCCGGTAGGCGATAGAGCGAATATGAAATAAAGCCGGGCCAAGCCAAGGACTTGCCAAGGTTTAGCTCGGCACTTCTTCCAACTGGCGTTTTGGTTGGAAGACTGAAGCCCAACCGCAAGGGAGTTTATTACAAAAGTTGCGTACCGCGGTTGGGTGCCCTTTTTTTTCGAAAGGAGCCACACCATGGAAGGCGTCAGTCAAAATCCAAAGGTGGCACCAGGCGCCACGGCTTTAGCTCAACAAGGCCTGGAACCCAGCCGCGGGAAAGCGGCCAATAGCGGCGGAGATCCCGTCGCAACAGAGTTGCCAGAAGATCAATCGGTCCAGGCAACCGGCAAGAGTGAAAAAGAAGAAAGCGTGAAGACAAGTGCGCTGGCTCGGGTGGAGAAGGCCCTTAGTGAAGCATTTGGAGAAGGCTTTGCTAATTTGCGTATCGAAGTTGAGAAAGATGAGCCAAGCGGCCGCTTTGTGTACAAGGCCGTGAATAAAGTTTCTGGAGAAGTGGAACGCCAGTTTCCTTCTGAAGAAATGCTCAGAATCTTCTCGTCCATTGAGGGGCGGGACGGAAACTTTCTCGATGACACCGCGTAGCCCGCGCCTTTGGTTCAGGCGCGGCTAGGCCCAATTATGAGTGGGCCGTAGTCGATGTACTGTAGCGTATCAGGGCCAGCTAATTAGAGTGGAGCGCGACACCCATTCTGTTAGCTGGCCCTTTTTCATTGCATAATCTGCCGCCTCTGGCTGGGCAATTCCTTCCGTCACTGGGCAAAAACAGGTCGCTACGCACATCCTAGAAATCCAGGCGGATGAACTCCATCCTATAAAAACATAAATAAATCAAATAGATAAGTCTATTTTGTCTATTTGGCACGCTTCCTGCTCTTATCGTTTCGTCATACCGGCAGGCTCCCAAAAGAGCTGACGGAGAAGATCGACGCATGAGAAGGAGGCTAAAATGAGCCTGTCTATTAATACAAACGCAGCAGCGCTGAACGCGCTGCAAAACTTAAACCGGACCAATGCAGACCTGCAAACCACGCAGCTTCGCATTAACACCGGTCTTGAAGTTCGTAACGCGAAGGACAACGCAGCCGTGTTCGCCATCGCGCAAAATCTGCGGGCTAACCTGCAAGGTTTGTCTGCTGTGAAGCAAAGCCTGGACCGGTCCATATCAGCGGTTGATATCGCGCTGGCCGCTTCAGAGTCCATTGCTGACATCCTCATTCAGATGAAAGAAAAGGTTGTGGCGGCTGCGGATGCGGGTCTTGATGACCAAAGCCGCTCTGCACTTCAAGAAGACTTTAACGCTCTGCGTGACCAAATCACCACCATGGTTGAAAATGCCACCTTTAACGGCACCAATCTTATTGACGGTGGCGGCGATATCGTGACCGCGATCACCAACGCAGATGCGACCCAGTCCATTTCCATTCCGCATCAGGATTTGTCCTTGTCGAGCACTAATATTGGCCTATCGGCGGCAGCAACGTTCACCTCTGCTGCTACAGCACAGAGCTTGATTTCTATCATCGATACAGCCATCGCGAATGTGAGTTCCGTCATGACGGTCATGGGTGCCGGTTCGCGCTCCATGGAGCTGCAGCGTACCTTCGCGGACAAGCTTTCAGATACCCTGGAGACAGGGATTGGGAATTTGGTCGATGCCGACCTGGCGCGAGAAAGTGCCGCCTTGCAGGCCCTTCAGGTCAAGCAGCAGCTTGGCTCCCAGGCCTTGTCCATCGCCAACTCACAGCCTCAGGTCATCCTGTCGCTGTTCGGTAACTAGTAGTTTTCAAAGCGAAGCGCTGAAGCCACCCCGGCTTCAGCCGAGAGACGATCTTCTCCACCTGGGCCAGCGTGCTTCTCTGCACGTTTGGCCCTTTTTTATGTTGATGTAGCCGCAGTGTTTGGCGTGACGTAATTAGGAATGGAGGCCTGGGACGAGCACAGGCCTAAAGATGCCGGAAGAGTGTGTTCCTAATCGCGGACTTGGAAGACCGGCGCGATGGGGGCGCAACGCAGGCGTTCAGCGACAGTACCGTTGGCCAGTGCATCGGCCATCATTTCGGTCACATCCGCAAAGGCAGCCAAAAAGCCATCGACATCTTGCTCACTATGGGCGAAGC
>CAKZYD010000090.1 GCA_937884085.1 uncultured Sphingomonadales bacterium
GAACTACGAGATAGGGGTCAATGCGTCCTTCTTTGACAATCGCCTCACAAGCCGTGCAACCCTGTTTTATTTGGATTGGACGGATATTCAGTCGACCTTCTTCATCGGCGCGCTTGGCCTAAATACTCTGGTCACAAATGCGGGCGCTGCCCGGTCTATTGGTGCGGAGCTGGAGCTAACGGCCCGTCCAACGGACGAGCTGATGTTCAATGTCAACTTGGGTCTGCTGGATGCGGAATACACGGATTTCGATGACACGCCGCAGGGCGACCTGACGGGCAATACACTGCCCTTAGCGCCGACGGTCAGCTTGAGCCTCGTTGGTGAATATCGCCGGGATGTTGTCGCCGACTATGAAGGATTCTTCCGCACGGAATATAATTACCGAAGCACGCAAGAAGGCCGCAATAACAACAATGCGATTGAACGCCAGCCAGCTGTCGGGCTTTTGAACTTGCGCACTGGTGTTCGCGCTGATTTTTGGGAGTTGGTGCTTTATGGGGAAAATGTTCTCGACAAGCGCTTTTTTACAAACCGCAGACCCGGTGCGGCGCCTATTCCTAACACTGTGACACCCGCCCAGCCGGCAACGTGGGGCCTGCGCGCTACCTTGCGCTACTAACCGCGCACCATCCTCTCGCAAGAAATAGTAAGGGCCGTGCTTTCCAGCGCGGCCCTTTTCCTATGCGTTTTTTAAGAAAAAATGCGTCCCAAACCGGGTGCGGCAACTTTTTCTTTGCATTTGCCTTTTACCTCCCCCATATCCGCTATGTCATTGATTTCATTGACTTATTGCAGTTAGGAAGCGATTTCAATTGCAGTAAGCGGACGTCAAAAAAACGGAACACCAGATTGAGAAAAGGAACGGACATGAAAGGCGATAAGAAGGTCATCGCGCACCTAAATATAATTTTGAAGAATGAGCTTACGGCCATCAATCAATACTTCCTGCATTCGCGGATGCTGATGGATTGGGGCGTGAGTGAGCTGGGCAAAAAGGAATATGAAGAATCCATCGATGAGATGAAGCACGCTGACAAGCTCATTGAGCGCATCTTGTTCCTAGGCGGTCTGCCCAATCTGCAAGATCTGGGCAAACTCTTGATTGGTGAAGATGTGAAAGAGGTTCTCGAGTGTGATTTGAAGATGGAAGAAAAGGCCATCCCAGATCTGCGCGATGCCATTGAGCATGCAGAGAAGGTTCGCGATTATGTAAGCCGGGATTTGTTTGCCTACATTCTTGATTCTGAAGAAGAGCATGTCGATTGGCTGGAGACCCAGCTCGGTCTCATCGAGAAAATCGGCGTGGAGCGTTTCATCTTGCTACAAAGCGAGCCCAACGCCGCCTAAGGCGCTGCGCCATTGTGAAACAAGCTAGCCGTTCCCGACCTGTAAGTTGGGGGCGGCTTTTTACTATGCCGAGTCGTGTTTTTTGGGTGCGCTAGGGTCATAACTGCAAGCCAGTTGGGGTCTTGACTGGCTGATGAGCCCTTGCGCCATGCGCGGCGCAAAGTCTGCCATAGGGCGCCGTATCTACCAGCCCTGTTGCGCCGGAGAAAATTTTCTCAATGAAATCAAAAACTCCCTATTTTCTGCCCTTTTTATATCACAGCATTTTAGGCATCGAA
The DNA here is from genome assembly GCA_937884085.1 of uncultured Sphingomonadales bacterium. Lineage (GTDB taxonomy): Bacteria > Pseudomonadota > Alphaproteobacteria > Sphingomonadales > CAKZYD01 > CAKZYD01. Next base: position 1,629 of record CAKZYD010000090.1, read on the forward strand.
TTTTGTGCAGCTCTCGTTTTTGGTTAACACTTGCTTAAAATAGCAAGGAAATCTGCCAAATTTTTATGAATCTTCTGCTTGAGAGTTCTTGTTTGCCGTGAGACCTTAACCATCACAGTCTGTGATATCGTTGTGTCATTACGCAGGCGTAGCAATAACTGAGGCGCTTGGTGTTTCGAGGGGCGAAGAGTGGAGTTTTGGCGGCGGCCGTGATGGTCGCACCAATGCCTTGTGCGCTCGCTAGCGCGCCTGGTCACACCTGGTCTCCAGATCAAAACAATGAGGGGACCTTAGCCGCTGGCGATGCTCGCCTTGCTGCTGTCAAAATCCAGCTGCCAGGCGAAGGCACCAGCAAAAATGGGCGCCCTACAAACCTCCTCGCGGCTCAAATGACCGTCAAACGCGGCGCGACACGCTTGAAGATGAAAAGCGGCTATGCGGTCAAGAACGCAGGGCAGCTGAACCGTCAAATGGCCGGGCAAGACGCTGGTGGATGGCTCCCCGCAGGTCAGTTGGCGGTGCACACACACCAAAGCCGCGACCTTTTCAACGATGTGCGGGCGCTTGAGAGCGTCGACACGTTGTCCTTGGACATTGCCAGCCAACATGAGTTTTTTTTGTCGACCAACGCTCTCGCTGGCGCGCAGACAGACTTTGAAGCAACCCTGAGTGATGGTCAGCGCACCGTTAAAGCCAATGTGGCGCTGCGGCGGGGTGACCTGGGGATGACATCATCGCTGCGGACCTCTTTTGGTCGGCATCGTGAAAATGTGCTCAACCAAGCGTTCACCTATCAGATTGGCGGCAGTGTGGCGGTCCATGCGGGCAGCCAGCTGCAAAGCCGTCCGGGTGAAGGCTTCCAGTCCTACCCTTATGTTCAGCTGAATTGGGCCGTTGGCGCGAAAACCAAATTGATGCTCGACTGGAAGGGCATTCCCAGGCTGCGCTTTGCCGGAGAGCCAGTTGATAACCGGTTGGTGCGTCTGGAGCGCAGCGCCTTTGGCGATAAATCGCAGCTGTCGGTCGCGGTCGTCCAGCGCGCAGTGCCAGGATTTACGGATATGCATGCGGCGCAAGTGCGCGCCAAAGCCACCTTAACGGATAAATGGTCGCTCACTGGGGATGCTTGGCATATTCGCGGCGGCCAAGATACCCAGGGTCTGTTTCAAAGCGGGGTAGATGCCGTAACATTGGCTAAGTTGCAGTCTCAGCTGACCCTTAAACCATCGCGCAAAACCAGGCTTAATCTCACGACGTCAGCGCATCATTTTGCGAGCAGCGTCGGCACACTGGACAAGCTGCAGGCAAAATTGAAATTGACTGTCAAATCTTGGCAGCTGGAAGCGCGTTATAGTGCCAATTTCGGCAGTTTGGATGGTGCTGTGCCTGCGCCGCATAGCTTACAAGGCTATTATCTCACACAGGCCTATGGTGCGCTTAACCCGCAGCCGCAGGAGCTTTCCGTGGCGGTGAAGTTTGCCATGTAGGCATGTGCGGCGCCGGTTAAATCAAGTCATCTGAGAGAATTGGCCACAGCCGGGGTCCTGACCAATTGGGCGGCGCGCGCCAGATGAAAAATCCGCTCAGGCCAAGCAGGAAGATGAGGCCAACAAGACTAAGCGTGACGGCTTCATGGCCTTTGTTGATCGTCATCACAGACGCGCGATGCTGGCGTGGGTCTTCCGGCAAATAGCGCACTGTAAACGTCTCACCGACTTTCATTTTGCGCACCTGGCGGCGGTTCTTAATGACGGTCCCTCGAAACGCAGCTCCACGGCGATCTTGAAAGCGAAAATAGATTTTTTGACTGCGTTCGCCTCTCGCCCGCCAGCGGGTTTTAAAGGGTTCGCTAAACCCAGTGATATGCGCTGTTGCCGTTAGTCCATGTTCGTCTAGGGCCTTTTCAAACGGAATGCGCACAATAAGTGTATGCCCAAGGCTCACCGCCGTGATGACCATTGCAATGATGGTCAAGAACAGCCCATAGGGCATATTGAAAACGGCACGAGGCGGACACTGCATGCTCTAGAGTCTGCGCGCTAAACATGAACATATGGTTTTGCTAGGGATCTATAGACCCAGATGAAGTCTTTCCCCCCAGAGCGTATCGTTTGTTTGACTGAAGAGACCGTGGAGACCCTATATCTCCTTAGTGAAGATGCGCGCATTGTAGGGGTGTCTGGCTACTGTGTGCGCCCACCCCATGTCCGGCGGGAAAAGCCCCGCGTCTCGGCCTTTACCTCCGCTGATATTCCGAAGATTTTGGACCTGCGGCCTGACATCGTCCTCAGCTTTTCCGACCTTCAAGCAGAGATTGTGGCCGCGCTGCTGCGCGAGGGCGTGACGGTGATGGCCTATAATCAGCGTGATGTGGCAGGCATCCTTGCCATGATACGCCATCTGGGCGCCATGGTTGGCGCGGCAGACAAGGCGGAGGCTTTAGCGGCTGGGTATGAAGCGCGCCTGAAAGCGATGGCGGACGCGCATGAAGGGCCGCGCCCGCGGGTCTATTTTGAAGAATGGGATGAGCCGCTGATTTCCGGTATCGGCTGGGTCTCAGAGCTTATTCATGTTGCTGGCGGACAAGATGTGTTTGCGGGCCATGCTGAAGCAGGCAAAGCCAAAGACCGGATTTTAATGCCGGAGCAGGTCATCACGGCAAAGCCAGACATCATCCTTGCCTCCTGGTGCGGCAAGAAGGTGCGGCCGGAGAAAATTGCTGCCCGGCCAGGTTGGGCTGAGATTCCCGCGGTGCGTGATGGCCGCATCATTGAAATCAAATCCCCACTCATCTTGCAGCCTGGTCCTGCAGCGTTGACCGAAGGGCTTGATGCCATTGCGGCTGCTATTCAGCCGGTTTAACAGGTTGCTTTTTGTGCATTTGCAACCGAAGCTTCGTAGGTATTTTAAAAATAGTCCTCGCCCGCTCTGGGGGAGGATTTAGGAGGGGGTCTGGGATGCACACCACTATGCTGAACTCGATTCAGCATCTCTATCCAACCAGAGCTCAGGCTGTTGAGCGAGGTCCTGAATCAAGTTCAGGACTGCGGATTTATGATTGGGAGACTAGGTTGGCCCCCTCCCTAGCCCTCCCCCAACCCTTCAAAAAGATGGACGGGGGAGGGAATAAGGCGGCGCTGTTGCTGCCGCGAATGAGGAGCAGAGTATGACAGACCCAATCGTTATCGTTGGCAGCGCGCGCACACCCATGGGTGGTATGCAAGGGGACTTTGCCGATGTCCCGGCCAGCGCTTTAGGCGGCGCAGCAATTGCCGCAGCGCTTGCGCGCGGGGAGACTGCGCCAAGCGATGTGGACGAGCTTTTAATGGGCTGCGTCTTGCCGGCAGGGCAGGGGCAAGCGCCCGCGCGGCAAGCAGGCTTTGCCGCTGGTCTGGGCGAAGATGTGCCCGCGGTGACGCTCAATAAGATGTGCGGCTCTGGCATGAAGGCGGTCATGATGGCGCATGACCAGCTCAAGGCTGGCAACGGGACAACGGTCGTCGCTGGCGGCATGGAGAACATGACGGCGGCGCCTTACCTCCTGCCCAAAATGCGCGGCGGCGCCCGCCTTGGCCATGCAGAGGTAAAAGACCACATGTTCCTAGATGGCCTGGAAGACGCTTATGAGCCTGGCCGCCTCATGGGCAGCTTTGCAGAGGATTGCGCGGAGAAATATCAATTTACGCGAGACGCGCAGGACGACTACGCCCTCTCCTCGCTGTCACGTGCCTTGAAGGCGCAAGAGAGCGGCCGCTTTCAGGATGAAATCACACCGGTGACCATCAAGACCCGGAAGGGCAGCCATGACGTGACCGAAGATGAACAGCCAGCCAAAGCCCGGCCCGATAAAATTCCGCACCTAAAGCCCGCTTTTCGCAAAGATGGCACAGTGACAGCGGCCAATGCCTCCTCCATTTCCGATGGCGCGGCGGCCTTGGTGTTGATGCGCGAAAGCGACGCCAAAGCGCAAGGCAGGCCCATCAAAGCGCGCATCTTAGGCCATGCCTCTCACGCACAGGCGCCTGCTTGGTTTTCAACCGCGCCGGTTCCTGCCATGCAGAAACTGATGGAACGTACAGGCCTCAGCGTTGCCGATGTGGACCTGTGGGAAATCAATGAAGCCTTTGCCGTCGTGCCCATGGCGGCCATGGCGGAGATTGGCATGGACCATGTCCAGGTGAATATCCATGGCGGCGCCTGCGCCCTCGGCCACCCCATCGGCGCGTCGGGTGCGCGCATTTTGGTAACGCTGCTCCACGCCCTTGAGGCAGAAGATAAGAGCACGGGCATTGCGTCGCTCTGCATCGGCGGCGGCGAGGGCACGGCTGTTGCCATAGAGCGCGTTTAGGCATGACTAGTTTTAAAGACCGCCTGGTCGCAGGGCATCCGCTGGTCGGCACGTTCATGAAGACGCCTAGCCCCATGCTGTGCGAAGTCTTTGGCCGCTCAGCGCTGGACGTCATCTGCCTCGATGCCGAGCACAGCCCGTTTGACCGCGGTGATTTGGACCGCTGTGTTTTCTCCCTTAAGGCTAGCGGTAAACCCGCCCTCGTACGGGTGCCAAGCTGCCAGCCAGAGCATATTCTCAACGCGCTCGATTTAGGCGCTGATGGCATCCTCGCGCCGCATATCATCACCAAGGCCGATGCCGAGGCGCTGGTCGATGCAGCAACCTTCGGCCAAGGGCGGGGCTATTCCGGCTCCACCCGCGCGGCAGGCTATATGGCCAAAACCATGGCGCAGCATCTAGAAGGCAGCAAAGGCAGCGCGGCCCTCATCGCGCAAATTGAGGATGCCGCCGCGCTCGATAACGTGGGCGATATTCTCTCAGTAGACGGCATCGATTGCGTCTTCATCGGCCGGGCGGACCTGACGGTGTCCCTAGGCTATGACACCCCCGCCGCCGCGCCTGTGGTGGAGGCGGTTGAAGCGATCTGTAAAGCGGCAAAAGCCGCAGGCTGCCCGAGCGGTATGTTTACCTCCGACCTTAGTGAACTTGGCCATTGGAAGAGCCTGGGGGCCAGCTTGTTTCTGCTTGGGTCAGACCACAGTTTTCTGCTCGCTGGGGCGAAGCAATTGACGGATACAGCGGAAGCGCAGCTTGAACCGTAATTTCCGTTGTCCTGGACTTGATCCAAGACCCGGTTGATCAAGGCCCTGAATCAAGTTTCGGGCTACGGCTAAAGGTTTAAATCCAGCGCCGAACCCGCCGTTTATAAGCGCGGTAGACGTCCCCAAATTTCGCCTCAAGTGCTTGTTCTTCCGGCTTAATTTGCAGGTGGGTGATCGCGATCACGAACAGGGCGATGGGGATGATGCCCAGCAGATTTCCTACCCATAGTGCCCAGCCAGATAGCAGGATCAAAAGTCCCAAATACATAGGATTGCGGCTGACGTTATAGAGGCCCGATGCCACGAGTGCGGACGCGTTGCTTGGTGCTATGGGGTTGACTGTCGTCTTCGCTTTGAGGAAGGCTGCGACTGACACCAGCTCTATGAGAAACCCTAGCCCCACCAGGATACCCGCGGCGGCTTTCTGAGCGGGAAAAGCGATCGTAGCTTCGGGCAGCCAGCGGCCGATGGCCCAAATGGAAGCAGCGGTGATAAGGCCTTGGACGGGCGGTGGTAGTATCAGTTTCACCTAAGCAGGCTGCGGTGCGCCGTCCGGCACCTCAGCTGGACGTTTTGGCGTAGGCATTAGGGCGGCAGCGATGGTGCAAATCAGCATCAGGATGGCAAGGCCTGCAAAAACCTCTTTAAAGCCACCAAAACGCTCGCCCATGGAGCCAGCTACAATGGGTCCGACCATGGCCACGGTGGTGATGAGGTTGAGCGTGCCTAAGATGGCTGGATTGTTCTTCGGCCCATAATACTTCAGCAGCAAAATCGTGCTGCCGAAGGTGACGATGCCGAAACTGTAGCCATCGCCCAAGGCGAATAAGCCGATGAGGAGCGTGGTATCGGCCACGGAGAGCGCCGTCATGCCAACCACGCCTGCGGCCAGGCCAGACACGAAGAGCAGTTTGGCGCCCACACGGTCTGCCACTGCGCCGCCGCAGAACCGGGCGAGCGCGTTGAAGATCGCATGGGCACTTAAGGCATTGGCGGCGACGGCTGCCGTCACGCCCATATTTTGCATATGCGTGGGCTGCCAGGTGTTCATCGTCAGAGCGCCTAGAAGGGTGATGGTTACGCCCAGGACGATGATGATATATTGGGGGTTAGCCATGGCTTCTTTCAGCGTCCAGTCGCCTTTTTCAGCATCAGGTGTAGCCTCTTCAAAGCTGTCCAGATCTGCAGGGTTTTGGCGCAGCCAGCGGCTGTTCATGAAGAGAGCGGCGATAACACATAGCCCGAATGTAACCCCAGCAATCATGAGCCAATAGCCGCGCCAGGACGGCGTGAAATCCACATACGCTTGGGCAATCTGTGGCCCCGCAACGCTGCCCAGCGCGCCGCAGGTAAAGAAGATGCCAATGGTGAGCGAGCTTCGTTTTGAGAAAATGGTGCTGAGCAGTTTGACCGCTGGCACGGAGGCGACTTGGCTATAGCCGGTGCCAACAAGGCCTGCGCCGATCAGCACAACAACCAGGTTCTGCGCCAGGCCTAAGGTGGCAAAGCCGGCGGCTACAAGGGCCCCACCGGTAAAGTAAACGGTGCTAAAGCCCGCATATTTGAACGTCACCGCTGGCAAAGTGCTGGATAGCCCCGTCATCAGCGCTAGGACGGTGAAGGCTGCGCCAGCCTGCGTCCAGGTCAGCGAGAGCTCTGCAATCATTGAAGGCAACAGCACCCCAAGCGATGAAAAAGCGCCGCCTGTGGCAACGAAGAAAATGGCCGACGCCAGAGCGAGAGCGGTCCATTTCCAATAGCCTGGGATAGAGTCGCTCGCGGTGACGGTTTGACTGCTGCTCATGTATTATCTCTAGTGCCGATCAGCGGCACATTCCCTGACCTCGCGCGCTCAAAAAGATGCGGTTTCATTGGCTTTTTCAACCATGTGCGCTTGTCTGCGGCTTTTTGTCAAAAAAACGTGCGCTTTCGCTTGCGCGCCTTCTGGGCGCTTCCGGTAGGTTTTTAATCTTTAAAAGAGTGGAGTTAGACCAATCAATCTGCTGCACTTTTTGCCGTGAATGGAGGGTTTCCCCATACTTGATCGCAATTCAGGGCTTGATGGAAACTCAGGTGACACGCCAGAGGGAGGCGCATCCGTGGCTATATCAGATGAAATTCAACTCGACCGCCAGCGTTGGACGCATATGGCGCTGCATGTCAAAGACTTAGACGCCAGCATAGAATGGTACGAGACCTATACGCATCTACGCCTCTTCGAACGCAATGAAGATGTGAATGGCTGGGGCGCTTGGATGATTGATCCAGAGCAGCCCGATCCACCCTTCCTTCTCGTCATGGCGCAGTTCCGGGAAGGCAAAGACCCTTTTGCCCCAAGCGAACACGGTATTATGGGTCCGTTCGCGCACTTCGGCATTGAAATGACCTCACAAGAAGAGGTTGATGCCATCGCCGAAAAAGCCAAACAAGGCGGCCATTTGGCACTAGGCCCAATGATGATGCCGGCCCCTGTTGGGTATATTTGCTTTTTGAAAGACCCCGATGGGAATAGGGTCGAGTTCTCCTATAACCAAGGCGTCTATGAGACAGTGAGAGAAAAATGGATCGAGGGCGGGACCGTTCAAACGATGCGCTGATCCGCGGCTATCTGGGCGCCTTCTCCACCGGAGAGCCCACATCCGTTTCTGCCTTTGTTGCTGATGACTTTGTGAACGAGCATTTTGGCATGCTCGGCGGCGGCTGTACGGGCAAAGCGGCCTATGAAGAGCGCTTGGCAGGCTTCCTGAAAAGCTTTCAAAACCTGCGCTATGAGATCACCGGCCTATGCAGCAATGAGGCTAGCGGCAGCGCGCGCTATCAGATGCATTTCCGGCAGGACGGCAAAGACTTCATGGTGCCAGGCATCATGTGGTTTGAGCTGAAAGATGGCGCCATCGCCAAGCGTACAGACTGCTGGGACGGCCTCGTCTATCTCAAACAAGCTGGGACAGACGCATCGGCGGTTGCCGCTATGCTGGCGCCTTAATCGGCCTTGAACTTAAGCCTGCATCTTCAGCGCACGGCCCTGCGTAAGCCGGAGGCACCCGCCGTGGCGCTCGGCGACAGCGTTCTCCTTACCTATGACGCTTTAGCGGGCCGGGCCGCACGCCTGGCGACAGCGCTGCGAGACACATACAGCCTGTCAGAGGGCGACCGGGTGGCCGTGATCACGCCCAACTGCCCGGAATATTTGGAGCTGCTCTACGGCATCTGGCACGCTGGGCTGATTGCTGTGCCCGTCAATGCAAAGCTTCACCAGAAGGAATATGCGCATATCCTAAGCGATGTGGACGCCAGCCTGGTGTTTGTGAGCGAGAGCCTCCACAGCTTTGTCTCCGCTTGCGCGCCCAGCAGCTGCACGCTCAGCGTCATCGGATCGCCCGACTATGCGGCGCTGTTTGACGCGCCCGCCAGCCCCATCACAGACCGCGCACCAGAGGACATCGCCTGGATATTCTATACCTCCGGCACCACTGGGCTGCCCAAGGGCGCGTGCCTGACCCACCGCAACCTCCTCACCATGTGCCACTGCTACCGCGCGGACGTTGACCCATCCCCGCCCTGGCGCGCGATTTTACATGCCGCGCCCATGAGCCATGGCTCGGGCCTTTATGGTCTTGCCTATGTGATGGAGGGCGGCGTCCACGTCATTCCCGCCAGCGGCGGCTTTGACCCCGATGAGATCTTTGACTTGGTTGAGGCCTGGCCGGGCACAGCCTTTTTTGCCGCCCCCACCATGGTGCGCCGCCTCACGGCCCATCCACGGCCTGCGCCGGGCACTCCGCTGCGCACCATCATCTATGGCGGCGGGCCCATGCATGTGGAGGATTGCCTGGCCGCCCTTCACAAATTCGGCCCAAAACTCGCCCAGCTCTATGGCCAAGGCGAAAGCCCCATGACCATCACAGCGCTGCCCGCCGCCGATCATATGGTGGAGGGCAGCCCTGCCCCGCGGGAACGTCTAGGCTCCGTCGGCGTGGCGCAAAGCGCGGTCGAGGTCCGCACCATCACCCCAGAGGGCCAGCCCTGCGCCCCAGGCGAGATTGGCGAAATCGTCGTGCGCGGCGATAGCGTGATGCGCGGCTATTGGCACAATCCCGCCGCCACAGAGGAAACGCTGAAAGACGGCTGGCTCCACACCGGCGACATGGGCGTCTTCGATGCAGCGGGCTATCTCACCTTAAAAGACCGCTCAAAAGACGTCATCATCTCCGGCGGCCAAAACATCTACCCGCGCGAGGTGGAAGAGGTCCTCCTGCAGCACCCAGCGGTCGCCGAAGTCGCCGTCCTCGGCGCCCCCGACCGCGAGTGGGGCGAGCGCGTAGAAGCCTACTTAACGCTCACGCCAGGCGAAAAGGCCGACACCGCCGCCCTCGATGCCTTCTGCCTAGAACACCTAGCCCGCTTCAAACGGCCCAAGCGCTATCACGTTCTGGAAAGCCTGCCGAAGAATGACACGGGGAAGGTTTTGAAGCGGGCGCTTAGGAAGCGGATGAAGGCGGCTTTGGGCGCCTAGACCAACTCTAGCGATAGGAGCGGTTGAACTGATCGAAGGTGTCCCATTCCGGTGGATCTAGATGCGATGCCGAGCTGTGTGTTTTCTCAAACTCTAGAATGGAAATTGCTTTATCAAGAAATTCAGACCTAATGGTAAGCTCTTTAACAGGCTCTGAGCCTCTACTGAAAGTCCAGATGCCCCGTGGGCGCTCAATAGGTAAGTTAGACAAAAAGCCCAAGCTTGAATTGTCTATTTCACGCGTCACCAATTCCGGTAGGGCCATACCAGATCGGACGAAGAGGCCGCTTTTATAGGCTGATTTGCTCGCTCGTCCCCAAAGCGCATATCCGCTACGTGAAACTAACATAACGGCTTGCCTATCAGTAAACTCAATCCATTTTAGAGCTGCCGCAGTAAGAGACACACCATATCTGTTGGTGATATGGTTGAATAGTTCTGTTGACATGCTTTGACCGGCAACTTGCGCGCGGTAGTCATCAATTGGCATTAGGAGGAACGAAGCAAAGGTGTCTGCTTCTTCCTCTCGTTTTTTTTCAGCTTCTTGCCACTCGTTACTACACAGCGGTTTGCACTCAAAAAGTGCATTGCTTTCCAAAGTCCCGGATTTGTAGTTGTCTTCTGTAAGAATTGGTCGGTGTAGTTGGTAATGGCCAAGTTCGTGGGCCATCGTGAAGCGGGTGCGTCCAGCATATTTTGGGTCGTCGTTATAAACGATATGCCATGCTGGCTTACTTGAGTTAGGCCGAAGCATCCCTTCAAATCCTGGAAAGTCGACGCCAGCTATTTTATCAATAGGGTCGGGATTGTTCCTGGAAATCTCTTTGGCTAGCGACGCTACATCGATTGGAAATCGGTCCTCGCCTAACGTCATTTTGAGCAGCGCTGATAGCCTGATAGCTTCTTTTTGTGGAGGTATCTTCATCTAACAGTCAGTCGTCATCAAGAGAGTCTAAAATCTTCTGCATCTGCCGACGTTTCGCAGGGTCTTGTGCCATGTACTTTCTATAAAATGCCTTATCCCGTGCTTCCTCTGCATTAGTGACGTCTGAGCCCTGCAGTAAATAGTCAACCGTTGTTTGTAACGCTGTCGCAATCAGCACTAACTTCTCAGCGGACGGACGCGCTACATCTTTATTTTCGATCTCCCAAACGTAGCTCTAGCTAGAGTCAATTCTCATTGCAAGGCTTTCTAAGGTCATTTTAGCTTCTCTACGCAGCCGCCGAATGCGGTCTCCTAAAGGTGTTGGCATGGTGCATTCCACTTCTTTTGGGGTTCGGTATTACCATACTTTTTGATATTGACTTACGCTACCTCTTAGATTACCAAGAAAAAGTTCGTTATAACGAACAATGATTATTGTAAACACGATAAAGGAGGAGGCCACATGGCCAAGACTAGAGGACCAGACAGCCACCATGTCGTCCCAAATCCAACAGGAGGATGGGATGTCAGGCGCGGTGGGCGCAGTCGCTCGACTAGCCATCATGATACCAAGCAAGCCGCAATCGACAAAGGTCGGCGGATCAGCCGAAATCAGGGCACAGAGTTGCGAATTCACAATAAGAATGGACGCATCGCTCAGAGCGACAGCCACGGGAATGACCCCTATCCGCCTAAAGGTTAGCTAAGAGGGGACCTGAAAAGGGAGGAGCCAGGCCTTATTTCGTCGGGAGGCAGCATATGTCTTTTAGAAAAATTCACTTGCGTAAGCTGTTAGCTGCTTTTGGCGCAACGGAACAAAGATTAGTCAGTATGTTGCGTGCTGATATTCGTGCTGAGATCGATAAGGAGAGCGGACAAGGTGGCGGCGGTGATTTCCACACGCCCTTCTGGTCTGACGCTAAAAGCTACGTCTTAAACGGGACTGATTTTGATCTGAGCACCAAAGCGCGGGTTGCTGCAAACGGTCGACGTAAACGTTTATACCCCTTGCTGTACAATGGATTCATGGACTGGTGGATTAACAAAAGACGTTTTACTAACGAGAAGATAGACCCATATCCGACCGATATAAAAGCTCAGGTGATAGATAAAGGCCTGGACGTCACTATCAAAGTGGAAAACTTTTTAGGGTTGTCAGTAGGTGAGGGCGGCAAGCGATTTATCTACCCATATTTTTCCGAGCACCCAGCGCTGTCGGACACGAATGCTCGCTTGGGTCTCTGGCTAATCTCAAGAGCTTTCACTGAGCATCACATCGAAGACTTCAGGATTCTAGATGTTCTGCGCGGAGATTCATTTTCAACGCAAGACTGCCAATTTCAAGGAGATGAAGAGCTAATTTTTCAGCGCCTTTATAGAAGACTGCTACACCGATGGGACAAGTTGAGAGCCGAATACTGAAGTTATCTGCTCCTTTATGCGTCGCCGCTCTAAGCCCGCTAGTCATAAAAAAGGCAGAGGGAAGTCTCCCCCACCAGCACAAAAATGCAAACTTTTGAACAGGTGTGGATAAGCGCGTCTGTGATAAACTCGGCAGAGTAGGGGCACATATAGTCAAAACGTTGCACAAAATATCAGATTGGGGAGTGGCATGCCTGAGGCTGCACCGACGAGCTTTGCAAAACCGCGCCATGAAAGCTGGGAAGGCTTGCCGCGCGAAGTGGTGCGGCGCGGGGTGGAACGGGTTGGCTTTCGCGGCGAGCAAGTGCTGCTGGTGATGAACTGGCTAGAGCCGGGCATGGAGGTGAACCCGCACAGCCATCCCTTTGAGCAGATTGCCTATATCGTGCAGGGCCGCATCCGCTTCACCATTGAAGATGAGGTCTATGAAGTGGGCGCGGGCGAGGTCATCCACATCCCGGCCAATGCTGTCCATTGCGGCGAGCCCATTGGCGATGAGATCTGCATGAACCTCGACATCTTCTCGCCCATTCGCACCGATTATCTGCATCTGGTTGAGCGCCAAGCCGCTGATTTCGGCTTGCCGGAAGCGGCCGAATAAACGGCATGCTTTCAAACAATAGTCATGCTCTCGCCGTAGATATTGGCGGCACCTTCACGGATGTGGTTTTGCTGCGCAGCGATGGCCTGCGTTGGACCGATAAAGTCCTGACGACGCATCATAATCTGCTCGAAGGGCTGTTTGGCGCCTCGGATTTGGTCTTGGAGCAGGCAGGCCTCGGCTATGAAGATGTGACGGACATCTTTGCCCATGCGACCACGGTGATTACCAACATGCTGATTGAGCGCAAAGGTAAGCCCACCGGCCTCATCGTGACTGAGGGCTTTAAGGATGTGCTCTACATTCGCGATGAGCACCGCTACGACATGTTTGACCCGCAAATTGAGCAGCCGGAGCCGATTATTGGGCAGGGCTGGACCTGGGGCGTTGCTGAGCGGACATACGCAGACCGAACGGTCGGTCTTGAGGTGTCTGATACGGATGTTAAAGCGCTGGCGGCAGAGCTCAAAGCCAATGACATTGCCTCTGTCGCGGTCTGCCTGCTTAACAGCTATGCAAATCCGGCCAATGAACAGCGCCTGCGCGACTTGCTAGTGAAAGAGATGCCAGATCTCATCGTGTCGCTCTCCAGCGATGTCGCGCCGCAGATGCGGGAATATCTGCGTGCTAGCACGACTGCACTGAATGCTTATGCGGCGCCCACGGCGCTTCCCTATCTGAAAAGTCTTGTCGAGCAACTCGCCGCGCGGGGTCGCAATGACGAGCCGCTCATCATGATGTCTAACGGCGGCGTGGTCGGCGCCAATGTGGCAGGGCGCTATCCGGTCCGGATGATTGAATCTGGGCCTGCCGCCGGGGCACTGGTGGCGAGCCACTATGCCAAACGCTATGGCTTTGAAGGGCTGATGAGTTTCGACATGGGCGGCACGACGGCCAAAGCCTGCCTCATCCAAAATGGCGAACCCTTGGTCACCGGCGAGTTTGAAGTCGACCGCCGCTATCGCTTTAAGCCAGGCAGCGGCATGCCCATCACCGTGCCGTCCATCGACATGATTGAAATCGGCGCAGGCGGCGGCTCTATCGCCCGGATGGACAGCCTTGGCCTCTTAAAAGTAGGCCCCGATAGTGCTGGGTCCCAACCAGGCCCTGCCTGCTATGGCCGCGGCGGGACGGAGCCGTGCGTCACCGATGCGGACCTGGTTCTTGGCATTTTAGACGCGGATAATTTCTTAGGCGGCGATATGGCGCTCGACCTGGACGCCGCGCGCTCTGCAATGGGCCGTCTTGGAGATAAATTGGGCCTAAGCGTTGAGGAAACGGCCAGCGGTATCTTTGGCGTCGTGGGCGAATACATGGCCGCCGCTGCCCGTGCGCATGCGACCGACCGGGGCGTGAATTATCGCGGTCTGCCGGTACTCGCCTTCGGTGGTGCTGGGCCCGTCCATGCCTGTTATGTGGCTGAGCAGCTGGAAAGCAGCCAAATCCTCTATCCGCCTATGGCAAGCGTCTTGTCCGCTTATGGCACCTTGGTCACGCCGACCCGGCTTGACTTGGCGCGCTCTAACTTGACTGCGTTAGCCGATGTTACCCAAGACACCATTGCGCCCCTGATTGCCGCCATGCGCGCAGAAGGGGAGGCGGCGCTGGCCGAGGCCGGTATCGCGGCTGATGCCATCATTGCCGATTATGCTGCAGACATGCGCTATCAAGGCCAGCAATCGGAAGTCACCGTTAGCTTGCCGGGCGACCCCCGTCATGGCTTTGACCCAGCCGATGCCGCCCAGCGCTTTGAAGCCGATTATGAAGCGCTCTACGGTGTCCGCTTGGCCGATATGCCCATTGAAGTGGTGAACTGGCGCATGAGCGTGTCAGCCGGGGACCAGGGCCGCGAAGCTAAAACTGCGCTTGCGGCAACCCCAGGCGCGCCCAAAGGCCAGCGCACTGTTCATTTAAAAAGCGGGGCACTTAAAGTGCCAGTTTACGATCGCGCCAGCCTTGCTCTCGGCCAGTCCATCCCTGGCCCTGTATTGGTGGAAGAGCGCGAGACAACCATTTTTGTGCTGCCTGGCTGGACGCTCTCGCCGGCCGAAGATGGCTGCCTGATTGCGGAAAGGTATTAGGCCATGGACGGTGTCGATTTAGAGCTGCGCTGGTCCAACATGATTAGCATCGTGTCCGAGCAAGCCCGGGCACTCAAGCGCGTCGCCTTCAGCCCCATTGTGCGTGAGGCGGGTGACCTGGCAACGGCTCTGTTTGATGCCGATGCACGCATGGTTGCGCAGGCCATTACCGGGACGCCGGGACACATTAACTCCCTGGGCGCTGCCGCAAAAAATCTGCTGGAATATATTCCGCCGGAAGATTTGGAAGAGGGCGACGTTCTCATCACCAACGACCCTTGGATGTCGGCAGGACACTTTTTTGACATCACTGTCCTCACGCCCATCTTTCGTAAAGGCAAGCTGATTGCCTATTGCGGCTCCACCATCCACCATACCGATATTGGTGGTTATGGCGTGGGCGCTGGTGCGCGCGACATCCATGAAGAGGGTTTGTGGATCCCTGTTCTTAAGCTCTATGAAAAGGGTGAGCCCAACAAAACGCTCCACGCCATCATCGGCCGCAATACGCGCACGCCGGATGCCATCTTCGGCGACCTGTCAGCGCAAGTGGCCAGCGGTAAAGTCGCTAGTGAGCGCCTGAATGCCCTATGCGACCGCTATGACATGGACGATATCGCGCTGGTCTCCGAAGAAATCATCAGCCGCTCCGCTAAAGCGACGCGAGAGGCCATCAAAGCGTTGCCAGGCGGCACCTATCACGGCGAAACGACCTTTGATGTGCCCGGCGGGGAAGTCATTACGCTGAAAACCGCGGTGACCATCGATGCCGATGCGGGCGATATCACCATCGATTTTGAAGGCTCATCAGGCCCCAGCAAGTCAGGCATCAATGTGGTGATGGCCTATACCCAAGCCTATGCCACCTTCGCCATTCGCAGCTTGTTAAATCCAGACCTGCCCAACAATTATGGCTCGCTCAGCCCCATCGTTGTGAAAGCGCCGGAGCAGTGCATCGTCAACGCTCAATACCCTGTGCCGTGCAACGCGCGTCACGTGGTTGGCATGTATGTTCCATTCCCCATTTTGAATGCGCTGTCTGAAATACTACCCGAACGATCGGTAGCGGAGGGGTCTGGCGCGGTTTGGACGATTCAAATCCAAGGCAAAGACCACGCCGGCAAGCCCTTCACAAGCTCCATGTTCAACTATTCCGGCGGCATGGGCGCGCGCGCGACCAAGCCGGGTCTGTCGGCGACATGCTATCCAACGGGTGTCTCTGCCGTCGCCATTGAAGTGCTCGAAGCCGCCATGCCGATCGCTTTCACCTGCAAAGAGCTGCTGCGCGGCACCGGCGGCAAAGGCCAATCCGTCGGCGGAGACGGCCAGCGCATTGGTTTTAAAATGCGCTCTGGCCACGATTGGCTTTTGAATGCGATCCCCAGCCGCCTGACGCTCCCAGCCAAAGGCCTGCAGGGCGGAGACCCTGGTGCGACTGGCGCCTTCCTTATCAATGGCGAAAGCACATTGCCGGCTGCAAAAAAAGCGATGGCGCCGGACGATGAAGTCCTGATGCATACCCCTGGCGGCGGTGGCTATGGCCCGCCTGCCCCATAACCTGTAGGAGATTTGACATGGCAGAGCCTAATACCCTCATTTTTGTGGACCTCGCCTCCGACGACCCCAGCGCGGCGGGCAAATTTTATGCGGAGGTCTTTGGCTGGACCAATGAAGGGCGCCCAGAAGGCGTCTATCACCGCCTTGTGCCCGGCGGTCAGTTTAAAAATCCGGATGGGTCTGACAGTGAAATCGGCAACCTGCATATCGGCATCATGAATTCCAAGAATGCGCGTCCTTATCCTGATCCTGCGGGCGCTGAGCCGCGCGCCCTAGTGGGCGAAGGCCGCAAAAGCAGGGTGTGGATCTTGGTCAGTGATGATGACACGCCCGAACGCATCTTAGAGGCTGCGGAAGCGCGGGGCGCGACAATCCTGTGGCGCAATCACTATTGGAAAGAGTTCAACGGCTATAATTATGCCTTCCGTGACCCCTGGGGCAACGAAATCGTCCTATGGGGTAAAGCCGGCGAGAACCCACAAATCCCAGGCAGCTATACGCGCGAATAGGGGTCAGATGCGTCTGACTGCGCCCAGTACCATGGATTCAGCCATTGAGTGCGCTGTACACGTTTTAAGACTTCCAAGAATACTCGCCGGTGAGAATGATGATAGCAGCCAGGAAGTTCATCCCTGCAATGCATAAGTCTTGGTTTTCGCGTGTCCGGTCCCTGATTTCGTCTTTGCGATGAAAGTGGGCGGCCTTCTGGAGGGCCTGATGCACTTCGCCTTTGTTGAGGCCAATCTGAACGCGGCGCTGCAGGGATCGGTCTAACAGCCAATCAAGAGTGAACAGTGTGCGTATCTGTGCGAGCGCGTTTTGGCCTTTCTTGATTTATCGGGCCGACGCCTCCTGCGAGAGATACGCGAGATGGGCTATGAAGGTGGCTATACGGCTGTCACAGACTTGCTGCGCGACATACGCCCGTCAAAACGCACGGCGTTCGAACGCCGCTTTGCCCTAAACGCGGCTCCTCTTCAGAACATCGTGGGCTATTGCTGATTTTGCTTTTGACTTTGTATCGCCTAAGGCCAGCCGTGTCGAAGGCGCTTAATTGCAGCGTTCAAGACACGGTAGAATGACGCGCTCAGTCAGGATAGTGTTGGGCTTTGGTTGAAGATCAAAACAGAGACTGAGGACGACGAGTGGGCCTGCACCTTGAGACTGTTGTTTGGGACAATCATGCATGTATGCCGCTTCGGCCTGGCGACGCCGCATTTTTGCCCCAGCTCAATCGGGTGAAACAGGCTGGTGTCGATGTTGTGACACTCAACATTGCGTGCGGAAAGCAGACCTTTCAGCACGCGCATGACCTTCAAGAGACCTTTCGCAATTGGGTCCTCGAGCATTCTGATGCGTTCGAAATTGTGCACACAGCTTCAGATATTCATCGCATAAAACGGGCCGGTAAAATGGCCATTTGTTTTGATGTGGAAGGCGGGGACGCACTCGATAACGATGCATCAAATGTTGAGCGCCTCTATGCACTTGGTGTGCGGTGGATGCTTCCAACATATAATAAGAACAACGCCCTGGGAGGCGGCTGCTTGGATCAAGACAGCGGTCTTACAGAATTCGGCCGAAATGTTGTTGCCGAAATGAACCGGGTAGGAATGGTCGTTTGCGGCTCACATTGCGGCGCTCAAACAGCGCAGGATTTGCTCGATGTATCCGCAGCGCCGGTGATCTTTTCACATTCAAACGCGCATGCTGTTTGCCCGCATCCTCGAAACATTTCTGATGATCTGATGCGTCAGTGCGCTGATACTGGCGGTGTTGTCGGGCTGTGCGGTTTTTCGCTGTTTCTCGGCGACAAGCAGCCTCTTCATCAGCTGCTCGCGGCCCATATGGACCACGCTTTGCGCGTTGCGGGAGAGGATCATGTGGGCTTGGCGCTTGACTATGTTTTTGACCGAGAAGAACTAGACGCCTTCATTGCTGACAACCCAGATGTGTTCCCGCCGACTGTCTTTCATGAAGGTGCGGCGATGATGCATCATGAAGATCTTCCCGTGCTCCACGATGTCCTTCTCCAGAAGGGTTGGTCGAGCCGCGTTTTGGAGAAAGTCTTCGGGCTAAACCATGTGCGATTGGCGCAAGATGTGTGGAAGGCACCTGCCAGGGCTTAGAGAACTGCGTATGAGAGATACCGGTGGCTGGTAAAAAAGGACGCTGTGTTTAGCGCTGTACGCGATCTTGACCTGTCTTAGCCGCGAGGTAAAAAATAGCGCTGATGAGAAAACCATCAATAGCTGGGATGAAGGTAAGATCAATCCAGTGATTTGTGGATATTAGGGCTCCTAAAGCGCCTATGAACCACGCGGCCACTGCAATTTTATGAACGCCTATCTCCGCGCCAAACCCATCCTTGGCTCTCCCGCTTAAAATATGTGTTGTATAAACTCCTGCAATCGGTGGGATCGCAATTCCTAAAAACACAAGAAAAGGGATGAACACGTTTTCAATACCCAAGAGGGCGACAGCTGTACCGACACTGCCCGCCAATAGTGTCATTTGAGAGTCGCGTATTGTTGCAAACACCTGGCGCAAACTCAGTGACGTTGAATAGAGGTTGTTCACATTTGTCGTCAAAGTCGCGAACGTGACAACAAACAGCGCGGGAAAGCCAAACCCAATTGCTAAGAGATTGGCGACAAAGTCCTTTTCGCCGGTGACAAGAGCAGGAACTCCAGAAAAAACAAAAACCAATTGCGAGCCAAAGCCATAGCTTAAACCACTTGCTAAAATGGCGTGTGATGGCGCGCGCAGAAATCGAGCCATGTCTGGCACAATGGTGACCCCAACCATGAAGGCGCCAACCAGTATCGAGATCGCCTCTCCAAGCGACTTAATGTTTTGCCGGTCGCCGCTAGAGTTCAATAGCGCAGCGAAATCGGCGTTTCGCATACCAACGAAAAACGCCGCAACAAGCATGAGTGCCAAAAGTGGCACAATAACCCTGCTGAGTTTATCGATGGCATGGAAGCCATAAAGCGTGATGAGGGTCATCAGGACACCGCCGGAGACCTTGGCAATCCAAAGCGGTATTTCCAAACCGGTCACATTTTGCAATGCGCCAAGCAAGGCACTGCCAAAGATAGAAATCGTCACAGCAAACCAGCCAAGCAGCACAGCGACAATAAGCAGGTTCACACCAATCGCCGGTATGCGGCCAAAGACGGCTGCTATGATTGTGTAGGTGGATACGCGGGTGCGCGCACCGACAATCATTGTGCCCGACGCCACCATAAAAAGGATCAACCCCGCAGCGGCAAGGGCGACCAGGCCGGTGTAAAATCCGAGCGCGGAAAACGTCTCGGCGGCGACCAGAAAAGCGGGCAGTGTAATCGCAACGCCAACACTAATCTGAGCGACTTTGAGCCCAGAG
>CAKZYD010000091.1 GCA_937884085.1 uncultured Sphingomonadales bacterium
GACGACCTTAATGCCGGTGACGTGAATTTCTTGCTCGGTGGACTGGTCGATAAACTCTGGCGCGTCAGCGTGGATTGGTGCATGGGCCTTGGCGCCAATCGGGCCACGCTCATCAATGGGCTCGCCCACCACATTCATGATGCGGCCGAGCGTTTCTGGACCAACCGGAACAGCGATCGCTTCGCCAGTGGCTTTCACTTCCTGGCCGCGCACCATGCCGTCGGTCGAGTCCATAGCGATGGTGCGCACAGTGTTTTCACCCAAATGTTGCGCCACTTCGAGGACCAAGCGCTTGCCTTCCACCTCGGTCTCCAGCGCGCTTAAGATAGCGGGCAATTCGCCATCAAACTGCACGTCGCAGACGGCGCCGATGACCTGGGTAATCCGGCCGACTAAGTTAGATTGTGCCATGGGATGTCCTTTCCGTCTTTCCGGTTTTCAGCCAACGCGTTTGCATCAAAAGCTTACAAACGGGTCCTTGCGCTGTCCGGTCCATTTTTTCCATTTCTATTGGGCCATTTCTATGGGGTATGTCATAGCGCTTATGCCCCAACAACCATACGACTTTTATCGCCTAAAACTGCTTTTGCGACATAGAGGAGCGCGACGCTGGCAGCCGTGATAGCCGCGACAAAAGCCAAGTAGCCAATCAGATTGCCGTCAATCAGCGGGCTCCCGACAAAATAGTCGCGCCCTAACTTGACCGCTTGCAACAGGTAGCCATGCACGAAGAAGATGCCAAAGCTGACAGTGCCGACATAGCCCAGCTCGCCGAGGGTCTTTTTGCCAACCACAGAGAGATAGTAAACCAGCAGCACCGCGCTCGAAATCTTGAACAAATAGAGGTACTGGATTTCAGATTTTTCGATCATGACATTCGCCACAAACATGGCTGCGGAAAAGGCAAGCAAAGGCCAATGATACCGAGCCAGCGCCGCGATGACCTGATCATGATAGCGCCCACAGGCCATGCCGAGAAAATAGGCTGAAAAGAGGTACAGCGCCTTTGAAAACTGGCCAAAATAGCCGCTGAGTCCAGTGTAAATCAGAAAGCCGTCGCGGCCTGCAAACATGGAATAGGTCACCACGAGGGGCAGCAGCAGATAGGGCCAGGTTTTGCGATCTGCCCATAATAAAACGCCGCCAATCAAGTAGATAAGCGTGATCGTGGGCACAAACCAGAAAGGTGCCAGATGTTTGCCAGTCACTAAGAGCAAGAGCACCTGGACGGGTAGATCAAACCCATAAAAGGATGGCGGCATATTCTGATCGACAATCGTGAAGGAGGCGATCAACGCTGGAATAGACAAAACCAAGTAAGGCAAAATGACGTTTTTGAACTTAGATTTCAGGTATTTCAGGTAGCTGAATTTCACAGACAGATGCTGAAACAGCAACCCAGCGATGAAGAAGAACCACACCGAGCTTTGATTGCAAATCGTATCAACGATCCGGAACAGAAGCGAGGACTTGTCGAAATCGAAGTTGTGCAAGCTATGCGCCCCAACAATCCCAACGATCGCCACAGTGCGAAAATTATGAATATTCGCTAGAAACTGTGGCTTCGCCGGCGCAGCCTCCTGACCGAGTGCCGTTGCTGGGGACACCGACGCCATTTTAAAGCGCCTCGGCGCCCGAAATAATTTCGATGAGTTCTTTGGTAATCGCAGCTTGGCGCGTGCGGTTGTAGGTCAGCGTCAGGCTATCGATCATATCGCCCGCATTGCGCGTGGCATTGTCCATGGCCGTCATCCGCGCGCCTTGCTCCGAGGCGGCATTTTCAAGCAGCGCCTTGAAGACTTGCACGGAGACATTGCGCGGCAAGAGATCAGTAAGGATCGCTTCTTCGCTTGGCTCATATTCATAGACCGCGCTGGAGCCTGATTGCTCTTCCTCGCCCACTTCCGGGAGCGGCACAGGAATGAGCTGCTGACCCGTTACAATCTGAACCAGGGCCGATTGGAACTTGGCAAAGAACAGATGCGCCACGTCAAATTCACCAGCGGCGAACATGTCGAGCACTGTCTCAGAGATGAGGGCGGCCTGGTCAAAACCAACCTGCTTCACATTGGCCAGCTCAATGGTTTCCAGCATCTTATCCCGATGGATCCGGCGCAAGATGATCGCGCCTTTGCGGCCAACGCACAGGACTTTGACGGTCTTGCCCGCAGCGACCAGCTCTTCGATTTTCTGACGGGCGCCTTTGACGATGTTGGTATTAAAGCCGCCGCACAGGCCTTTTTCTGATGTGGCGACGATGACCAAGTGGACGTCGTCCTTGCCAGTCCCCACAAGCAGCGGGCTGGAGGCATCGGACTGCACCACGTTTTTGCCAAGTGCAGCCATCACCGATTCCATACGCTCCGCATAGGGGCGCGCGGCTTCGGCCGCCTCTTGGGCGCGGCGCAGCTTGGAGGCTGCCACCATCTTCATCGCCTTGGTGATCTTTTGCGTCGACTTAACGCTGGCGATGCGGTTTTTAAGGTCCTTAAGGCTAGCCACCGGCTATCAACTCCTTAAGCGAAAGTCTTCACAAAGCTGTCGAGGATGCTCTTCAGCTTGGCTTCGATATCGTCTGTGAGTTTTTGTTGAGCCTGAATGGCATCAAGCACGTCTTTGTGCTTGGAGCGCATTTCAGTCATGAACTCTTGCTCAAAGCGGGTCACGTCTGTGACGGCAATAGTGTCGAGATAGCCGCGCACACCAGCGAAGATAGAGGCCACCTGCTCCTCAACGGACATTGGCGAATATTGCGCTTGCTTGAGCAGCTCCGTCAGGCGCTGGCCACGATTGAGCAGCTTTTGTGTTGCTGCATCCAAATCCGAGCCGAACTGGGCGAAGGCGGCCATTTCGCGGTACTGCGCCAACTCCAGCTTAATGGAGCCAGCAACCTGCTTCATGGCTTTGATCTGCGCGGCAGAACCCACCCGAGACACCGACAGACCCACGTTAATGGCGGGGCGGATGCCTTGATAGAACAGGTCGGTTTCCAGGAAGATCTGACCATCGGTGATAGAAATCACGTTGGTCGGGATATAGGCGGACACGTCGCCGGCCTGGGTTTCAATGACCGGTAGGGCGGTCAGCGAGCCAGAGCCGTTGTCGCCATTCATCTTAGCGGCGCGCTCAAGAAGGCGGCTGTGCAGATAGAACACGTCACCAGGATAAGCTTCACGGCCCGGCGGACGGCGTAGCAGCAAGGACATCTGACGATAGGCCACAGCTTGCTTGGAAAGATCGTCGTAAACGATCACAGCGTGCATGCCATTGTCACGGAAGAACTCGCCCATGGTGCAGCCGGTATAAGGCGCCAAATACTGAAGCGGTGCAGGCTCAGAGGCCGTTGCAGCGATGACGATAGAATATTCCAGCGCGCCATTCTCTTCCAGCGACTTCACAATTTGCGCCACGGTGGAGCGCTTCTGCCCGACGGCCACATAGATGCAATAGAGCTTCTTGGATTCGTCGTCGGACTTGTTGACGTCGCGCTGGTTGATGAATGTGTCGATGGCAACAGCTGTTTTACCCGTTTGGCGGTCCCCAATGATCAGCTCGCGCTGGCCGCGACCAACAGGAACGAGGGCGTCAATGGCTTTGAGGCCGGTCTGCATGGGCTCGTTCACGGATTGGCGCGGAATGATACCAGGCGCTTTGACTTCCACACGGGAACGCTCAGCGCCTTCGATGGGGCCTTTGCCGTCAATTGGATTGCCAAGTGCATCGACCACACGGCCCAACAGGCCTTTACCAACAGGCACGTCCACAATAGT
>CAKZYD010000092.1 GCA_937884085.1 uncultured Sphingomonadales bacterium
CAGCATCGCGGCAATGCCAAGCGGTCTTTTGAGCGGCGCTTCCATCTTGCGGACACAATCCGTGTAACGGGTGCGAGCTTTGAAAATGGCCTTCTCAATGTCGAGTTGGTACGCGAAGTGCCGGAGCATAAGAAAGAGCGACGTATTGAAATCAATACAGTCGCTGCACAGCCGACCATCGAACAGGCTGCTTAACGCTTAATCCGTCTTATGCTCTGGGCATCGTTCCCAAAGCACAGGTCGTCTGCGCGCTGCGCGGGCGGCCTTTTATTTTTTAAACAAGGCTTCGGCTGCGCTGCGATGGGAGGTCTTTCGGTCCCTATCAGCTTTTGTGCGCGCGATTTCGGCTTCTAACGCTGCAATACGCTGGTCCAACTGCTCAACCGAAAAGGGGTCTAAGTCTTCCTTTTGAAGCGCACCCAGCGTGTCGGGCTTGCGGGTAGGTAAATCATCATCAAACATAAACCCTCCGTTTGAGTCTCAACAGCCGTCCCTTAACGCGCTTTACGCCGCCGCCATTCAGACCTATGTACGGCGCCATACGGGGCGTTGATGTGCTGCATCCGCCTATCTATGCGGGGGTGAGAGAAAAAGGCAATGTCCTCAATGCGGGCGGTGATGTTTGATGGCGCTGGTGGGCCTGAGGTTTGCAAACTGACAACGATGGAAACGCCGCAGCCCGGTCCTGGCGAAATCCTTATCAAGGTGGCAGCGGCTGGTATCAACCGGCCAGACGTGATGCAACGCATGGGCCTCTATCCACCGCCGCCTGGGGCATCGCCCATCCCTGGATTAGAAGTGTCCGGCACCATAGCAGCCATTGGCGATGGCGTGGAGGGTTGGCAAAATGGCGAAAAGGTCGTCGCCTTGCTCACTGGCGGCGGCTATGCCGAATATGCTGTGGCCCCAAAGCAGCAGGTGCTGCCATGGCCCAAGGCCTTGAGTGCGGAAGAAGCAGCTGGGCTACCGGAAACCTTCTTTACGGTCTGGTCCAACCTGTTTCAGCGCGCTTATGCGGATAGCGGCGATAGCCTACTTGTTCATGGCGGCAGCAGCGGTATTGGCGCAACGGCTATTCAGCTGGCCAAAGCTTTCGGGCTGACCGTCTTTGCCACAGCTGGGACAGACGAAAAATGTTCCTTCTGCGCAACTTTAGGCGCCGATGTTGTCATCAACTATAAGACGGACGCGTTTGAGGACGTCATCAAAGCCAGGACTGAAAAACGCGGCGTCGATATCGTGTTGGATATGGTCGGCGGCGACTATCTCGAACGCAACATTAAGTGCATGGCCGTCGGCGGGCGCCACGTCACCATTGCGTTTCTGCGTGGGCCGAAAACATCCCTGAACCTCGCACCCATTTTGACCAAACGCCTGACCCTAACCGGGTCGACGCTGCGGCCAAGATCCGCTGATTTCAAAGGCGTGATTGCGCGGGAACTGCATGAAATGGTGTGGCCCATGCTGGACGATGGCAGCGTGAAATCCATCGTGCACAAAGCCTACCCGCTCGAAGCCGCCGCACAGGCCCACGCCCTGATGGATAGCAGCGCCCATATGGGTAAAATCATTTTGCAGATGGACTAAGAGCCCCGGGAATAACGGGCCAAGCTCTCACGCGTGAATGCGCTTTTGTTTGACCTCTCGCGCGCGCAGGCGTATTGAGGAGCACGTGATGCGCAAGACGCACCCTCGTTTTCATGACAAGTCGTGTGATGCCAGTCAGACCAAAGGTCTGGAACACAAAGCTCATGCGATGACATTTGGAGAAAGACCCCATGGCAAATCAGCCCCTTATGCCCATGGCGACCGCCGTTTGGCTGGTTGACAACACCACCCTCACCTTCCGGCAAATTGCAACCTTTTGCGGCCTTCACGAACTGGAAGTGCAAGGCATCGCAGACGGTACGGTGGCTGTGCGCATGGTTGGGCACGACCCGATTAAGAACGCGCAGCTAACCCAAGAAGAAATCGACCGCTGCCAGGAAGACGAAACGGCCGACCTAAAGCTTTTGTCGAATGCCGTACCAGCACAGCGCCGCACGAAAGGGCCGCGCTATACGCCTGTTTCCAAACGCAAAAATAAGCCAGATGCCATTTCCTGGCTGGTGCGCAACCACCCCGAGCTATCGGATGGCCAAATCGGCCGCCTGATCGGCACCACCAAGCCTACCATTGAGGCCGTACGCTCAAAAACGCACTGGGATATGCCCAACATTCGCCCTCAAGACCCCGTCGGTCTCGGCATGTGTTCTCAAGTGGAACTGGATACGGCGGTTGCTAAAGCAGCCAAAGCACGTCCAGAAAAGGTCATCCAGACCGAGCAGCCACCTGAACAGGAGACGCCGGAAGTCCCAGAAGAGACGCCGAGCAACGAATTCGCAGCGGCGCAGAAGCTTGGCAACCTACTAAGCGGTGATGCCAGCTAGTGGGTAGAAAGCGATACTATCTGTTGTTTTAATCGGAGCTTTTCTTTTTTCCAACTGGTGAGCTGTTCGTAATTTGGCCAGGGCCTTTGGCTTTCGGTTAAAATCTTCTCATCGAGTACGGCGTGTTTTTTGGTTAAAGCAGCGACATGAGAAGACTGCGTCATTCAAACCTCCATATGTGACGAAAAGCCCTTAAGTATAAGCATTTTCATGGCAACTTGTCATGTGAATTCCCTGTCATGTGCCCCGGGTTCAAAGAATTTCGTCTCAATCCAAGCTTTTAGCCGTGACATCGAATTTGTTGGCGATGTAGGTATAAGGCTACTGAAATTGCGACGGTTGGGTCAGAGACGTGCCGCATTCGCCAGAAGAAGCTGCTTTAAGGCAGCAGCTATCCCTCCTCCGGCAAGAACACCAAGATTTGGATAGCGCCATCGCGGCACTCACCAGCGACGCGCCCTTTGACCAATTACAAGTTCAGCGGCTGAAAAAGAAAAAACTCAAGCTGCGTGATGAAATTGCGCGCATAGAAGACCAGCTGGTTCCAGATATCATTGCCTGAAGCAAACCCAAAGCAGACCTGCTCTAGTCAGCCGAAACCGGCTTTGCCTTCATCGATTTCTTGTGCTTGTACATGGCACGGTCAGCCTGGTCTAAGGCATCGCCGGCATCTTCCACATCATCAAAGGTGTAGGCGCCAAAGGCGACTTTCACATGGACTGTGTTGCCTTTGATATTCACCGGCGTATCCGCGATGAGATTGGCCAATTGGGTGCCTTTGTCATGCGCCTGAGCTTCATTGGCCTGCATTAGAAGAGCAGCAAACTCATCACCGCCCAATCGACCGACGACATCGGATTCGCGCAGATTTATGAGCAGTGTATTGGCCACATGGCTCAACACCTTATCCCCAGCGGCATGCCCCATCTCGTCATTTATCTTTTTCAGATCATTGACATCAAAATACAGCAAGCTGGCCGACACATTGTGCCGTTTAGCGTAGGAAATGGACTTCGACAGCTCACGCACAAAGGCGCGCCGGTTGGCGACAGGCGCCAAGGGGTCGGTGTCAGCCAGGCGCTCCATATCGGCGAGCTTTGCCTGGGCAGAGCGCAATTCAATGCGCAGCTGTTCAACTTCCTTCAAAAGTGCACCTATGGCAGCGCGCACCTTTGGCGTCATATCTTCATCTGGAATGCCCATGAAATCTGTCGAAACAGTATCAACAGGGTCAAGCGCATCGGTTTTGCGCGCACCAGAGACGGCCTGCGTTTTACGGACGCTTTGCGGACGTTCCACGCGGCTCGCCGGCGCGAAAGGGTTGGTTTTATTGACTTTCATCCGTTTAGATCAGCTTTTGTTCCACGGAAGACCTGATTTTCCGGCTGCACTCTGCACCACGCGAGTAAACCATTGATTAATACTATGCCCCAAAATCGCACATATTGTTAAAACTGTACAAGTGCTTGTGTGACACCAGGCATCAAGGATATGTCCCTGCCAAAGGCCGGTCCAGGCCGGAATTCTGAGGAAAAGCACTGATGCCGATCATAAAACAGGCCGCTGACGCACCCCTCGTGGCAATCGTTATGGGAAGCCAATCAGATTGGCCGACGATGAAAGCTGCCGATGATGTTCTAGAAACTCTAGACGTAGAGCGCCGTGTTCAAATCGTCTCGGCGCATCGAACGCCCGAGCGTCTCTATGAATTCGCACAAGGCGCTGCTGATGAAGGCCTCAAAGTGATTATTGCTGGTGCCGGGGGAGCAGCCCATTTGCCGGGTATGATCGCATCCCTCACCCACCTCCCCGTGTTCGGTGTCCCAGTGAAAAGCAGCGCGCTTAATGGCCTCGATAGCCTGCTTTCAATCGCGCAAATGCCAGGCGGCATACCCGTGGGC
Source organism: uncultured Sphingomonadales bacterium (assembly GCA_937884085.1). Lineage (GTDB taxonomy): Bacteria > Pseudomonadota > Alphaproteobacteria > Sphingomonadales > CAKZYD01 > CAKZYD01. Next base: position 4,331 of record CAKZYD010000092.1, read on the forward strand.
ACTTTGGCCATTGGCACGGCTGGGGCCAAGAATGCAGGGCTCATGGCGGCCAGCATCCTTGCTTTAGACGATGATGCACTTAGGCAGCGCTATATCGCCTACCGGCAGGAACAATCCGATAAAGTGACCGTGGAAGTCATGCGGGATGAAGGGCTTGGCGCATGACAAAACTCTCCCCTGGACAAACAATTGGTATTCTCGGCGCTGGACAGCTGGGGCGCATGTTGGCGCAATCGGCAGTGCAGCTGGGTTTTGACGTCATTACCTTCGCGCCGGAAAAACGCCCGCCGGCAGTGCAGCTGGCCAGTGCGCATTTCAACGCCGCGTTCACCGACGCAGCAGCCTTGGAGGCCTTTGCGGCGGATGCGGATGTCATCACCTACGAGTTTGAGAACATCCCGCTCTCTGCCCTCGACACAGTTGCGCCGCACGCGCCCATTCGGCCTGGTCGGCGCTGCCTGGAAGTGGCGCAGGACCGTTTGTTTGAAAAGGATTTCCTAAACACCGTTGGCGCCGGCTGCGCACCCTATCGCAGCGTGAGCAGCCAACAGGAGCTGGAAGAGGCTGTCGAAGCACTCGGGCTTCCCGCTGTGCTCAAAACGAGGCGCTTTGGCTATGACGGCAAAGGGCAAACCTTCTTGCGGACCCAAGCGGATATTGCACTTGCCTGGGATGCCTTGGGCAATGCGCCGGGGGAACTCATCCTGGAAGGCTTTGTAGATTTTGAACGGGAAGTCTCAGTGGTGGTCGCGCGCGGCGTGAATGGAAAAGCCAGAACATACGGCCCGGTTTGGAATGAGCATAGCAACCACATTCTGCACCGGTCCATCATGCCAGCGCCAGTATCTGATGATTGCGCGGATGAAGCCATCACCAAAGCGCTGAATGTAGCAGAGGCCTTAGAGGCGGTTGGTGTGATTTGTGTTGAGTTTTTCGTGCTCAAAGATGGGGGCGGCGTGATTGCCAACGAAATTGCGCCGCGGGTGCATAATTCTGGTCACTGGACCATCGAAGGCACACCGGCGAGCCAATTTGAAAATCACATTCGTGCCATTACCGGTTTGCCACTTGGGCTTACGGACGCGCTTGGGCCAGTGGAAATGCACAATCTCATCGGCAATGAAATCGACGACTATGAGACGTTGCTCGCCGACCCATCAGCCCATGTCCACCATTACGGAAAACCCGAAGCGCGGGTTGGCCGCAAGATGGGCCATGTCACCTGGGTGCGATCAGACCCTTAAGCTGCCTCTTTGCTGCGGCCGGCAAAGGGCATTTTATCAGCCATTTTCACGACCCGGGCTTTGACCTTTTCAAAGCGCATCACTCCGGCAATGCGGCGGTCAAGGAAACCCCAACTGTCTTGCTTGCCGTCAGACGTGTCTTGCAGCCAATACAGCAAGGTTGAAGAATAAACGCCGCTGAGAATGCCGCGCTTGGTATAGCGATTATAATCCGTCGCCGTATCACCACAGGCACCCCAGATCACATCGGCTGTTTTCCAGGCCGACTGCGCGGCACGCGCCGTATAGCGCGGGCGAGCAAAGGCGCGTACTGCCAGGCGCGTGGCTTCTTCATTTTCGCCGGCGATTTCCATGCGGATGCGCACACACGCGGTAACTTTTTCGCGGACCTTGAGAGTCTCAAAATCGTCTGGCAACCGATTGAGCATCTCCGCATCGGACAGCCGCACATAGGCTTCAATCAAGTCGCCAGGGACATCCGGAAACAGCATTTTTGCAATGGAATAGCTAGTGCCAACATCCTGCGCTGCCATCTTGAGTGCGGTCTTGCTCCAACCATCAAATGGGACATGGGGCAACATCGCTTGAATGATGTCAGTCTGCTGCTCAGTGGGCGTATCTGCCATATCAAAACCTTTCGCGGGCCAATAGAACATATATAGGCGAACGCCGCCCGCCTGCCCAGAGCGATAGACTGGGCAGACAGCCGCAGGGTGTGTTTGTCCTTAGAAGCCGTACTGAGCGGAGAATTGGAACCGCGTCATATCGCCGGCCAGGCCACTTTCCAAGGCGCGGCGGGCATACATCACTTCACCGCCGAAGGTTAAGTTAGACACTGGCGAATAGAGCAGATTGAGGTGCCCTGAATAAACCTCGTCGGTGACCCCGGTTGTCGTAAGGTCAACTGGGTTGCTGGCTTTGAAATAGCTGAGCGTGGCGTTAGAGCGCCACTTGTCCGTCCAGAAGTGCCGGAAGGAGCCAAAGCCAGAGTAGGATGCGATGGCATCCAAGTCGCCATTCTCATCAATGACGGCGCCATTGACGACACCAACGCCCACGTACCGGCCTAGGCCATCGCCCGCATTGGCCATGAAACGGAAATCATCTTTCTCGCCAACGTTGATTTTCCCAGAGAGGCTAATGCCCCAGGATAGTGCGCTGGCATCAACGGTTTCATTTTCCAGCCTTAGTTCACGCACCAAGGCCGCAGCGGTAAAGCTGCCGATGTCGGACTTGTGATTGTATCGGGCGACAAAGTCGGGAAGAAATCCATCATCTGACGTGATTGTGCCGCCGGTGTTTGTGGTGATGCGGCTTTCCGGGTTCTCAATGGCGAACTGCCACGGCCCCTTGGTATAGCGCACCATGGGCTGGCGGCCGAAGATGGTGCCTTCCGCCGGGCCAATAAAATCAATGTTTTCTGGCAGCGCGCCGACATTCTGGAAGGTGGTCCAGGTTTGCCCGAACAGCCAATTATCAATGGTGAAAAAGGCGTGGCGCATGCGGGGATTATAACTGTTGCTAATCACCTCATTGCCGTCTGTACTAACAAGGAAATCAAGCTCGATACGCGTCCCCACTTTGTGTCCGCCGACAAGAGCTTGGGTCGTGAAGAAGAAACGAGTCTCACGCGCGTTGATATGCAAGTCCGTCGTGCCCATACCTGTGGCGGACACGGGCACTTGGCTGGGAATATAGAAGTTGTTGATGATGGTGCTGAGGCCAAACGGATCGCCATCGCTAAAATCGGTGACCTGAACGTCGGTTTTAATGTAGCCGCCGTAGTTGACCTTCACTTTGCCGATATTGAAGCCCTTGTCAGGAATTTCTAAGTCAAGCTGGCCGATCTCCTTTAAGGCGGCGATTTCGATGGATTGCGCTTCTGCTTCTGCTGAGGTCGCTTCCATCATATCGCTAGCCTCTTCGACCTGCTCTTTCAGTGAGACGATTGTTTCCGCCTGTTCCAGAAGCATTTTTTCATCGTCTGAAAGGCGTCCTTCATCTTCATCAAGGCGGTCGAGAATTTGCTGCATGAGCGCTTCAAGGCGGTTAACGCGCTCTTCTAGCGCTGTTTGCGCCTGCGCTGGAAAGCACAGCAGTGAAAGACATATTGTTGTGAGTGCTAAGTCACGGAAATGTTTCATGAAACCCCTCCCCATAGGCTGTGTCATGTCTTGCGGTGTTGTGGTAAGTTTATGCAAAACTGGGCCGTGGCCGCGCTATTGTCCCTTGGTCTATGAGACCAACGTCTAATGGCCTTTAGGCCACGAATTCGGGCACTCTCAGCCAGTACAAAAGCGCCTTTTGTTGGCTTTTTTGCACGTGTAAGATCAGCTTTTGGGGAGCCAAGACCATGACTGAAGACGCACTCTATCGCGTACCTGAATCAGCGAAAGCCAACACCAAGTGCACCGATGCGCAGTACAAAGAGATGTACGCCGCGTCCTTAAGAGATCCAGCAGCCTTTTGGTCAGAGCACGGCAAACGGATCGATTGGTTTACGCCCTACAGCAAGATCAAAAACACGGTCTTTTCCAAAGACGACGTCTCCATAAAGTGGTTCGAGGATGGCATCCTCAACGCATCATATAATTGTATTGATCGGCATCTTCCTGAACGTGCGAACGATGTCGCCATCTTGTTTGAAGGCGACAATCCGTCAGACCATTATGCTGTGACCTACCAGCAACTGGCCAACCATGTGGGCCGCTTTGCAAACGTTTTGAAAAACCTGGGCGTTAAAAAAGGCAGCCGGGTGACGCTTTATATGCCGATGATCCCGGAAGCGGCCTATGCCATGCTGGCCTGTGCCCGCATTGGGGCTGTTCACTCCATTGTCTTTGGCGGCTTTTCGCCCGATGCCTTGGCTGGCCGCATTGAAGATTGCGATAGCGAGTTCGTTGTCACGGCCGATGAAGGACTGCGCGGCGGCAAGGTTGTGCCGCTGAAAACCAACGTCGATCGGGCGCTTGAACATCTGTCCATGGATGGGTCCACCAAAGGCGATGTGAAAGCTGTTTTGGTGGTGCGGCGCACAGGCGGACATGTTGCTTGGAACGAGGCGGTGGACCATTGGTACCATGAAGAAGCGCTCAAAGTGTCTGGTATATGTGCCCCAGAACCGATGAATGCCGAAGACCCGCTTTTCATTCTTTACACATCTGGGTCGACCGGCAAACCAAAGGGCGTTCTTCACACCACCGGCGGATATATGGTGTGGGCCTCCATGACCCATGAATATGTTTTCGATTATAAGCCGGGCGACATTTACTGGTGTACCGCCGATGTCGGGTGGGTCACTGGACACAGCTATATCGTCTATGGTCCATTGGCCAATGGAGCCACGACCTTGATGTTTGAAGGGGTGCCGACGTGGCCAGACGTCGATCGTTTTTGGCGCGTTGTTGCCAAACATAAGGTCAACATTCTTTATACCGCCCCGACCGCCATCCGCGCGCTCATGCGCGAGGGCGAAGGCCCTGTTGAGAAGCATGATTTGTCTTCGCTGAGAGTACTCGGCTCCGTCGGCGAGCCCATCAATCCGGAAGCTTGGACCTGGTATCACCGTGTTGTTGGCAAGGGCAGTTGCCCCATCGTCGCCACCTGGTGGCAAACGGAAACAGGCGGCTGCATGATTACCCCGCTGCCTGGCGCGACGGACTTAAAGCCTGGCTCTGCAACCCGGCCTTTCTTTGGCATTCAGCCTGCTTTGGTCGACGGCGACGGCAAGGAACTTGAAGGCGCAACCGAGGGCAACCTCATCATCAAGGAGTCCTGGCCTGGCCAAGCGCGGACCGTTTATGGCGATCATGAGCGGTTCATCCAAACCTATTTCTCAACCTACCCTGGCACCTACTTCACTGGAGACGGTTGCCGCCGCGATACCGACGGTTACTTCTGGATCACAGGCCGGGTCGACGATGTCATCAACGTGTCTGGTCACAGAATGGGGACGGCGGAGGTCGAATCCGCGCTCGTAGCGCATAAACTCGTCTCCGAAGCTGCCGTGGTTGGCTATCCGCATGATATTAAAGGCCAAGGCATCTATTGCTATGTCACCTTGAATGCAGGCGAAGCACCGACCGATGGCCTGGAGAAAGAGCTGCGCACCTGGGTCCGTTCGGAAATTGGCCCAATCGCGAGCCCTGACCACATCCAATTCGCACCGGGCCTACCCAAAACACGCTCCGGCAAAATCATGCGTCGCATTTTGAGGAAAATCGCTGAGAACGAATATGGTAGTCTTGGCGATACATCGACGCTTGCAGAACCTGCTGTGGTCGATGATCTGATTGATAATCGCAAAAACCGCTAGTCGGACGTAGACCGGCGGAGGGAAGGAGGAAAGAATAGTTTATGGTGGCTCCGATAGTGATTGCTGATGACCATCCACTGATGCGCGGCGCCCTAAGGCAGGCTGTCCACAAACTGCTCCCGGAGGTATCCATTGAGGAGGCCGACACCTTAAGCGATGCAGTCGGCATTATAGAGGGCGGCGGCGCACAGCTTTTGCTTTTAGACATCCACATGAACGACAGCACTGGCTTTGCTGGTCTGGCCAGCATTCGCCAACGCTTTCCTGCAATCCCAATCATTGTTGTGTCTGCCAGCGATGATGATTGGGTTATTGGACGCGCTGCGCGCTTCGGCGCATCCGGCTTCATCCCAAAATCGTCTTCAATGACGGAAATCTCCGACGCGCTCGACACGGTTTTGAACGGCGACTTGAGTTTTCCAGATATCGTCGACGATAGCGCCCATGACCCGGAAGAGGAACGGGCAGTCAGGCAAATCGCATCCCTAACGCCAGCGCAGTTACGCGTCCTCTCCGGCTTGACCGAAGGCAAACTCAATAAGCAGATTGCCTATGAGATGGATATCTCAGAAGCGACGGTAAAAGCGCATGTCACTGCGGTTTTTAGAAAGCTGGAAGTCATTAACCGCACCCAAGCGGTGCTAAAAGCCAAAACACTCTTGGTGCCGGAAGCACAAGTCTCTGACTAGTCCCTAGCTCCAACGTCCTTTTATAGATCTATTCAGCCGCTTGGCGCGGTGCGCATAACTGCTGCATCAAGGCGCGCAGCTGCGCCGGTGCAATTGGCTTGGGCAGGATGGTGATGCCTCTTGCCCGCGCCTCCACTTCCGCGTCTGCATCTTGCGTGGCTGTAATGAGAATAACTGGCGGCAGCATCTCCCAGCGCTCAGATAGAATATTCAGATAGTCAAAGCCCGTTGCGCCATCATCAAGTTGGTAATCCAGCAATATGAGGTCGGGCACAGCCTTGCTTGCTGCGCTGGCCTCAAGCTCTTGCGCTGTTGCGATGGTGCGCGGATTGCACCCCCACCGTTTGAGCAAAGCGACAGTCGCATTCAAAATCACGGGATCATTGTCAATGCATAGCACGTCCAGCGCGTCTAGTGGGCCGACTGTACTCACCTTAGCTGGGCGTATATCAACCTCGCGCGGCGCGATAGGAACCTTGATTTCAAAACAACTGCCCTGACCGGGATTGGAAACCAGCGCTACGGGGTGATTAAGCAGACGGGCGATCCGCCTTACAATGGCCAACCCTAACCCTAAGCCTTCGCGCGGCCCCGTACCGCGCTGCCGCAGCTGATGGAATTCTTCAAAAATCTTGCGCTGTTCGTGCTGCGGGATACCAGGCCCGGTATCCCAGACTTGGATGCGCAGCGTATCGCCGCTGCGACGGCACCCAAAAAGGATAGAGCCTGAGCCACAATAACGGGCTGCATTGGACAGAAAATTCTGCAAGACACTGCGCAGCAACGCCCTGTCGGAGCGCACAAATTCCTTGGTGTCGACCATGCGCAAATCGACCCCTTTCGCCCCAGTTATAATGGCAAATTCATCATGCAGTTCCGTCAACAAATCACCCAAACAAAAGCTGGTGAAGCGCGGCTCAATGCCGCCGCCATCCAATTTCGATATGTTGAGCAGCGCCTTTAGGAGGGAATCCGCCGAGGCAATGGATTGGTCAATTTTGTCTAACAGCGCCGTTTTGTCGGCCGCCTCACCTGGGAGTTCTTCTTGCAGTGCTGAGGTGAAAAGGCGCGCTGCACTGAGGGGCTGCAGAAGGTCATGGCTCGCCGCCGCTAAGAACCTGGTTTTGGACGCCGTTGCTTTTTCGAGTTCTTGGTTCAACACTTCAAGGTCGCGGGTCCTTTCCCGCACCCGCTGCTCCAGCGTTTCATTCGTCTTCTTCAGCGCATCTTCTGCTGCAACGCGCGCTGTCACATCCATATATGTGGTCACATATCCACCGCCGGGCATCGGTCGGCCTTGGATGTCTATGAAACGGCAATCATGGAGCCTGCGCGAGAAATCATGTGGTTTGCCCGCACGCATGTGGCCCACGCGGCGTGTTACAACTGTTTCCGTCTCTTCGCCCGGCCACGTGCCTTTCTCCGCATTATAGCGAATGACATCTGCAATTGGACGGCCAACCGAAATGAGTGCGGCAGGATAATCAAACATCTCAACATAAGGGGTGTTCCAAGCGGCAATGCGCATATCCTGATCCACCACGCACACCCCATGCACAATATTCTCAAGGGTTGCCTGGAGAAGCTCCCGATTAAACTCGAGCTGCTGCGAGGTTTCATCAAGCAGCGTCACCACATCCTCTGGTTTGAGGCTGCGGCCTGCGAGCACGCTTGAAAGCAAGAGCCGCGCCGACGCAGCCCCCAAAACCCGGGTCAGCTGGCTTTCTCCAAAGCGGATCAAGTCTGCATTCAAGGGATCCCGGTCTAGAACGGCTTTGCCGGACAGCAGTTCATAGGCCCGCCATGCTTTTTCCGCCCGGTCAGACCCTACGGTGCGAACGATAATGGCCTTCAGGTCTTTAACCCGGGCACTTGTTTCTAAGAGTGGCTCGAGCGGGCGGGAGCCGGAATTCGTAAAGGCTTTGGCTTGCATGATGTCCAAACCGTCCGGGCGGACGATCTGAGAGAGGACGACATAGGCAAAGCCATTGAGACCGAGACTCCATAGCAAACCATGGCTGAGGGGATCTAAGCCTTCAAAACCCAAGAGGTTCTCAGGGCGCAGCCAATAAAGGCCAAATAAACCCTGCTCTACAATCGCCTGGGCGGTCTCGAAAACCGGTGCCAGTGCGGGGAGCACAAGGGTGAAGGCCCACATGGCCCCGCCAAGCAATAACCCCGCGAGGACGCCGCGCTTATTGCCCTTTGGCCAATAAAGGCCTCCAATCAAGGCTGGCAAAAACTGGATAGCCCCAGCAAAGGCAAGAATGCCAAGTGCGGCCAGTGTTTGCTCTTGCGTG
>CAKZYD010000093.1 GCA_937884085.1 uncultured Sphingomonadales bacterium
GTCAGCCATATCCGGATCTTCCAGCATCTCCTCTGCATCTTCGAGTTGCTTTTGTGCGGCCTGTAGCTCGCTGGCTGCCTCTGCAATGGTGTCCAATTCGGCAAATTCGCGGCTTAGCTTCACAAACTCTTGGCTCTCTATCCCATCTGGACTGGCCAAAAGGTTCTGCAGCTCTTGATGCCGGTCGAGGATTTGTTTCAGGCGCGCGGGCGGAATGGCAAAGGTTTCAGACATGGGTCTCAGTCGATAATTTTGAAGAAAAGGGAGAAGCTGGCGAGCGCCTGGCTAATGCTCTGTTTGGAGGGACTTTGCCCATTCGACAGTTTTGTCGAGCGCCAGGCTTTGCTGCTCGCCTGAGCGCAAATCCTTGGCACCAATCTGTCCAGCCGCCAATTCATCTTCACCTAAAATGAGTGCATGGCTTGCCCCAATAGCATTGGCCCGCTTCATGCGTTTCTTAAAGTTGCCGGTTGTCGGCACGTCAACGCTGAGACCCGCCGCGCGCAGCTGATAGCTCAGCGGCAGCAGCTGTGCTTGCGCCGCCGCACCCATGCCAATACAGATGATTTTAACGCCTTCCTGTTGTGGCACTTCGGCCAGCGCAGCCAAACGTTCAATGCCGCCCGCCCAACCACATCCGGGGGTTGGCGGCCCGCCCAATTGCTCCATCAAGCCATCATAGCGCCCGCCCGACAGGACGGCGTTTTGCGCGCCAAGCGCATCCGTCACAAACTCAAAGACCGTGTGGCTGTAATAATCGAGCCCACGCACCAACTGCCTATTACGCGTGAATGGAATGCTAAGCCCTTTGAGACCATCCAGTACGGTTTCAAAAAACTGGCCGCTCTCATCCGACACATAGTCATCAATGATGGGTGCGTCTTTGCAAAGCGCGCAGTCACCAGCATCTTTTGAATCCAGGATGCGCAATGGATTTTTATCCAGCCGCGCCTGGCTATCAGCAGACAAATCTGCGGCATGCGCTTGGAAATAGGCGGTGAGCGCTGTGCGATAGCGGGCTCTGCTTTCGGGATCAGCCAGCGTATTGATTTCGAGCGCGGTTGAGCCTGCAACGCCCAGTTCGCTCAGCAGCATATGGCCCATAGCAATCAGCTCGACATCCACATCAGGATGGGCTGCGCCAATCACTTCCGCATCGATTTGATGAAACTGCCGATACCGGCCTTTTTGGGGACGTTCATAGCGAAACATGGGGCCGTAGGCATAGACTTTTAACGGCGTATGTTGCTGCCACCCGTTAGACAAAAAGGCCCGCGCGATGCCCGCCGTATTTTCCGGCCGCAGCGCCAGGCTCTCCCCGCCCCGATCTTCAAAGACATACATTTCCTTAGACACGACATCCGACGTGCCCCCCATGGTTCTGGCAAAAACCGGGGTGAACTCAAAAATAGGTGTGCTGACAGGCTGAAACTGGAAGCGTTTTGCGACGCTCGCGAAAACGCTGACTACGCGCTCAAACGCAGCCGCTTCCTCGCCAAATAAATCGCGTGTCCCGCGAACAGGTTGGAGTTTCGTCATGGCAGGTGGATGTAAAGCGCTTAGCGCAACAGGCCAAGGACTAAATCGAATGGAGTGTTAGGCGGCTTGCGGCGCTTTCTTCTTCGCTTCCGCATCCATTTCAGCAGCCTTGGCTTCCACCAACTCAACAATATGGTCGACCAAAGAGTCATCTTTGATTTTATGATCCGTCACGCCGGACAAATAAACCATATGATTGCCGTTGCCACCGCCGGTGAGGCCAATGTCGGTCTCCCGCGCTTCACCTGGACCGTTGACCACGCAGCCAATAATGGACAGCGATAGCGGCGTGGCGATATGCGCCAAACGCTCTTCCAAGATTTCAACAGTCTTGATGACCGGAAAGGCCTGACGCGCACAGGACGGGCAAGACACAATCCGAACGCCGCGGTGGCGCAGGCCAAGGGATTTCAAGATGTCGTAACCTACTTTGATTTCCTCAACCGGGTCAGCCGAAAGAGATACGCGAATAGTATCGCCAATCCCAGACCAAAGGAGCATGCCCATACCGATGGATGATTTCACAGTCCCAGCGCGCAGAGCGCCTGCTTCCGTAATTCCCAAATGAAGCGGATAATCACAGGCTTCAGCCAACCCCTGATAGGCCGCTACGGCTAGAAAGACGTCAGAGGCTTTGACGGAAATCTTGAATTCAAAGAAGTCATTGTCCTCAAGAATTTTAGCGTGCTCCAGGCCACTTTCGACCATCGCTTCGGGGCAAGGCTCGCCATATTTCTCAAGCAGATGGCGCTCTAAAGAACCGGCGTTCACACCAATACGGATGGCGCAACCGTTTGCCTTTGCCGCACGGACGACTTCTTTCACGCGTTCGGCTGAGCCGATATTGCCCGGGTTGATGCGCAAGCACGCCGCGCCGGCATCCGCTGCCTCCAGCGCGCGCTTATAGTGGAAATGGATATCGGCCACGATGGGCACATTCGCCTCACGCGTGATCGTCGGCATGGCCGCCGTTGAGGCTTCATCTGGGCAGCTAACGCGAATAATATCAGCGCCCGCCTCTTCAATTTGGCGGATTTGATTCAACGTCGCTCTTGGGTCGCTGGTCAACGTATTCGTCATGGACTGGACGCTGATGGGGGCATCCCCGCCCACGGCAACATCGCCAACCATGATTTTACGACATTCCCGGCGGTAGATATCGCGATAAGGGCGAACACTCATCTCTTCATCTCGAGCTATTGCTGCGCACAGCTATCCTGCGCTGTTGCAGGACATTTACCGAATTACATGACTGTTTCAAGGCAAAGAAGCCAGGTTTCATCGCCAGGGCGCAAAGTTACGTGAAATTGTTGCGGCTACACCGCTCAGCTGGGCTTTGCGGGTGATAGAATAGCGACAAGACTTGAAGGAGCTAGTTCAAGGTTCCGACGCACACGGCCAGGCGCACCAATTGTCGTCGATGCCCATTTCCCAACGCTGACCCAAATCCCGCCCGCATTACCAGTCGTTAGAGTTGCGTTTTCAGCGGTGTGTGCTGGTATCATCAGCGTTTCACCAGGCTGTTTAACGCCGGTAAAATAGACCTGGTCTTGGGTCGTGATTTCAATCCAGCTTTCTTCAGCGATGTGAACAGCGACCGTATCATCAGATGACGCACCAAGCATCTTCAGTGTTTCCACATCGACCGGGCGCGGAAGCGCAGAAGGTCGTGGCAGCGGCGCCATGAATTCGACGCTTTCGATCACAGCAATCGCCTGTTGATTGCGCGTCGCTTTAGGCGTGGCAGACGCCCTCTCGACACGCGCTGGTTGACTAACGGGTAAAGACTTGGCGGGTAAAGACTTGGCGGGTAAAGACTTGGCGGGTAAAGACTTGGCGGGTAAAGACTTGGCGGCGGCAGGCTTCACATCAGCGACCGCCACTTTCGGCGCTACAAAATCGACAACCGGGACAGTAGTCGGCAACGCTGCTGTGCTTTCGCCTTCGGCAGCAACAGTCCATAACCCATACACCGCTCCAACGACGCAGAGGCCAGCCAATACTGATCCCATACTCGGGAGTAAGGACGGCCGACGCTGCGTTACAAAGCCAGAGGCAATCTCAACGGAATCTAGTGTTTTTGGAAAAGTGAACTGCCCACGCAAATCTTCAATGATTTGTTCAGGCACTAAATCCAAATAGCGGCTGTAATTGCGCACAAATCCAACGGCATAAGTCTGACCAGGCAGACGCTCAAAACGATCCTCTTCGATGGATTGCAGATAGTGCTGAGGCACCATAATTTCAGCGGCAACGTCCTCAATAGTGAGGTTGCGTGCCTTGCGTGCGTCTTTCAGCTTTGTCCCGACAGATTTTAGAACAGCCTGTTCCATCCGCAACCGTACCACCCGCGTTTATCAACGATGTAGTGCTATTCGTCTTGTTGGCCCGTTTTATGTGGGCTGGCTGGCACTTACATCGTTGTTCTTATACTCAATAAAAGACGAAACTCTGTCTCACGAGTCAACACGCTTAGGTGAATAAACCCTTACAGGACCGTTATTTATAACGAAATTTTAGCGGTATTTGCATAATCCAGCGCCGCATGGCGCACGGAATGATCTGGCAGATACAGGAGCGATTGCGCAAAGGCAGTGATTTCACCAGCACTAAGCGTTCGCACCATTTGGCGCACCGGCCCAATGCTGGACGGAGACATAGAAAAACGGTGAAGACCCAATCCAATCAACACCATAGCCTCTAATGGGCGGCCTCCAACCTCCCCGCAAACAGACACCTCCACGTCATGGCTTTGGCACGCCAAGACCACTTGATGAATGAGATTGAGGGCCGCTGGCGAAAGAAGGTCATATCTATCGGCAAGTTTGGGATTAGACCGATCAGCGGCGAAAAAGAATTGTAGCAAGTCATTGGTCCCAATGGCCAAAAAGTCGACCAAGGGCAGCAGTGTTTTAAGCTGCCAAGCCAAAGCTGGGACCTCCAGCATGACCCCGATACGGACCTTTTTGGGCTTTGTCAAGCCCAGCTTATCGCAAAACTCCAGCTCTCGATCGACCAAATCCTTACCGGCAAGAAACTCTGATACATCGGCAACCATAGGGAACATGACCGATAAAGTTCGGCCTGCAGCAGCTCTAATCAGAGCCCGGAGCTGCAGTTGCAAAAGGCCAGGCCGCTCAAGCGCAACCCGAATAGCGCGCCAACCTAAAGCTGGATTTTCCTCATCCCCGCGATTGAGATATGGGACGTGTTTATCGCCGCCGATATCAACCGCGCGGAAAACTACGGGCTTGTCGTCAGCGCCCTCCAAAACCTCTCTATAAAACGCTTCCTGCGCGCTGACCCGAGGCAACGTGGACGACACCATGAACTGAAATTCCGTCCGGAAAAGCCCAATGCCAGCCGCGCCGGTCTCTTCCAAACTAATCAAGTCTGCCTTGAGGCCGGCATTGACCATCAGGTCAATCTCGACGCCATCTTGGGTGACCGCAGGCAAATGCCTGTCTTCGCGGTAGCGCAGCGCGCGCGCTTCTTTAAACGCGACCGCTTTCTCAAAGGTCTCAATCGTATCTGCTGTGGGATTGATATAAATCTCGCCCGTTTCAGCATCGACGATGAGCGGGTCGCCGCTATCAATGACGTCCTGCGCATTGCGCACCCGGCCAATCACGGGGATACCCATGGCCCGCGCTACAATTGTCACGTGCGCGGTGGGCGAGCCTTCCTCAAGAACCACGGCGCGAAGATAGGCCCGGTCATACTCCAACAAGTCAGCCGGCCCGAGGTTACGGGCGACCAGGATGATATCACCTTCCAGCCCCATGGAAGCCGCGGTCTGCTGCCGGCCCGTGACAAACCGCATCAAGCGATTGGATAGGTCATCCAAATCATGCAGCCGCTCTAGCAGATATGGGTCTTTGGTCTTTTGCATGGAGGAGCGGTAGTTCTGCCGAACACGTTCGACAGCCGCTTCGGCAGTTAGCCCCTGCTCTATCGCACCGTCAATACGGTCGGCCCATCCGCGGTCGAAGGCAAACATCTTGTAGGTTTGCAGGATATCGCGGTGTTCCCCGCTATGGCCGACATCAGCGGCTGCCATCATCTGGTCAATCTGCTGGCGCATCGCTTTGAAGGCATCACGGATGCGGGTTTTCTCTTCCCCGACATCTTCCGCAACGGTATTTTCAATAGTCACGCCCGGCTGGTGAAAAACCGCTTCGCCAATCGCAACCCCATCCACCAATCGCAGGCCGGTCAGGATAACCGGGTCTGGGCGGCCATGGACGCTGCGCGAAACATCAAGGTCGGTGGTATCTGGATAGGCGCCAAGAATCTCCGAGAGCACCATCGAGATGGTCTGCAGCGCTTCCACCTCTTCGGTATTAAAAGCGCGCATCTCGCGCGTCTGAATAGATAAGACACCAATAACGCGGCCAGAGCGAAACACCGGAACACCGCAGAAGCTGTGAAAGGCATCCTCGCCTGTTTCCGGACGATAGACGAATTTGGGATGGTCGCCCGCTTCTTCTAAATTGAGCACGGTGCGCGTCAGCGCGATGGTGCCGATGAGACCTTCGCCCGGCTTTAGCCGCGTTTTATGGACAGCGGACTGGTTGAGGCCTTGGGTGGCAAAGAGCTCTAAATTGCCGGTCTTGTTGATTGCATAGATGGAGCAAACATCAACCTGCATGTTAGCGGCGATTTCATGGACCACGGTACGCAGCCGGTCTTGCGGGTCCCCCACATCGCCCATGACATCATGCAAGCGCCGCAATAAGGCTCTGGGGCTGCTCGTGGACAGGCGCGGGACGATGTTTTGGGACATAGAGGCTCCGTAAAAGCCGTGAACATTCAGATTAGCACGGCCAGCGAGGCCGCACAAATCGACTAGGTTTGCGGGCCGTCTAACCCATAGGCCGTATGCAAGGCGCGCAGCGCCAACTCGGTGTAATCTTCAGATACTAACACACTGATTTTGATTTCGGACGTGGAAATCGCCTGAATATTGATTTGCTTTTCCGAAAGCGCGCGAAACATTTTTGCTGCAACGCCCGCGTGGGAGCGCATGCCAATCCCAACAACGGATATTTTCGAGATATTCTTGTCGCTGACGATACGATTAAAGCCGATGTCAGATTGCAAGGCGTCCATTGCCGCGATAGCCCTATCGTGGTCTGCCACGGGCACCGTGAAGGTCATATCCGTTTGGGTGCCGTCTTCTGAGATATTTTGGATAATCATATCGACGTTGATATTGGCATCCGCCAGGGGGCCGAACACAGCGGCGCTGGTTCCCGGCGAATCTGGCACGCCAATCAGCGTGATTTTGGTCTCTGCCTTCGTGTAGGCTAGACCGGTTACAAGTTCTTGTTCCACGATTTCATCCTCTCCGCACACCAAGGTGCCAGGCTCGTTCGCAAAGCTAGACAGCACTTGCAAACGCACATTCTCTTTCATAGCCAATTCAACTGAGCGCGTTTGTAAGACTTTCGTGCCCAGGGATGCCATCTCCAGCATCTCTTCATAGCTGATACGGCTAATCTTGCGGGCGCCTGCCACGATGCGGGGGTCAGTCGTGTAAACGCCGTCCACATCTGTATAGATATCGCAGCGGTCAGCTTTCAATGCAGCGGCAAGCGCTACAGCTGATGTATCAGAGCCGCCGCGACCCAAGGTGGCCACGCGGCCATCAGGGCCGATGCCTTGGAAACCGGCTACCACGGCCACCTGCCCGCCAGTCACCCGCTCTTTGAGCAAAGCCGGCTCAATATCTAAAATGCGCGCGGCGCCATGCACGCCGCTGGTATGCATCGGGATTTGCCATCCCATCCAAGACCGCGCATTTACGCCCAAACGCTGCAGTGTCATGGCGACCAAGCCGGATGAGACCTGTTCGCCTGAAGAGACAATCACGTCATATTCGCGCGCGTCATGCATAGGCGACGCTGCCCGCGCTAGGCTTACCAGCCTGTCCGTCTCCCCCGCCATCGCGGAGACCACCACGGCCACATTATCGCCCGCATCGACAGCCGCCTTCACGCGAGTGGCCACATTTTCAATGCGCTCTAAATCACCAACAGACGTGCCGCCGAATTTCATGACGACCAGCGCCACTGTATTTCCCCCCAACCGTGTTGGATAAAGACGCGGCACCTGCGCCGCAGCCCGGCTGTTCCTACGCGGCATCACAGCGTTTGACAAGCCGTCAGCCTTCAGCGCAAGTGTTCCCACCAATGACGGAGAGCAGCGTGAGCCAGACCATCGACCCCGAAGAAATTGAGCGCTTTGACAAAGTCGCTGCGGAATGGTGGGACGAAGACGGCGCCTATATGGCACTGCACGCTTTAAACCCAGCGCGCATTGGCTATCTGCGCGACCAAATCTGCTTTCACTTTGGCCGTGACAGCCAAAGCAAGCTGCCCTTAAAGGACCTACGTATCTTAGATATCGGCTGTGGCGGCGGTCTCGTCTGCGAACCGCTGGCCCGTCTGGGGGCTGAGGTGACAGGCCTGGACGCAAGCGCGAAAAACATTGAGGCGGCGAAGGCCCATTCTCAAGAGATGGGCCTCAACATCAAATATATTGCGGATGAAGCCGCCAATCTTATAGGGGACACAGAGCCCTATGACGTCGTCACGGCGCTAGAGGTTGTTGAACATGTGAGCGATGTTTCAGCGTTTCTGAAGGATTGCCGCGCGCTTACCAAAGACGATGGCGGGCTTGGCTTCTCTACCATCAACAAGA
The DNA here is from genome assembly GCA_937884085.1 of uncultured Sphingomonadales bacterium. Classification (GTDB taxonomy): domain Bacteria; phylum Pseudomonadota; class Alphaproteobacteria; order Sphingomonadales; family CAKZYD01; genus CAKZYD01. The sequence goes on from CAKZYD010000093.1 coordinate 8,245, forward strand.
CCTTGGCATCCCTAGCGGTGGCTAAAATCGGTGCAGAATATATCGCCCGTCTGGTCCCACGCGGCACCCATGATTGGCGCAAGTTCTTAAAACCCAACCAGCTCTCCGAGGCCCTAGAAGATGCAGGCTTCAAACAATGGGATGTTGCTGGAATTGAGCTAGACGTTCTGCAACGGCGCTGGCGCACCAGCGATAGGCCTTGGATAAACTATATCGGCTGGGCCAACGCGGTTTAGGCGTCGAAGTCTCTAACCTTCTCTGGAAGTCCAAGAGGGGCGATTTCAATGCCCTCTTCATGCAGTTCGACAGCTTCTTCCAGCGTCGCCTCACCATAGATGCCGCGCTCTTCTGCTTCGCCATAATGGATTTTGCGCGCTTCCTCGGCAAAGTCCTTGCCGACGTCATCGCAGGTCTCTTCTACCTTTTTGCGCAGCTCGCCCATCATTTCTTTAAAGCGCTTTTGCATCACCTCCGGCACAGCCTCCGTTGGCTTTGACACCGGTATGCTCTCTTTTGGTGCGACGGTCGCCGGGACAGGCGCAAGCGCTTGGCTTACAACTTCGCGCACTGCATTGCTCTTGGCATCGCCACCTTGATTGGTTTTGCGACCGACATTGGGAGCCATCACGGCTTTTGAAACCTGGGTGCTATCACATACGGGGCAGCTGATAAGACCGCGCGCGCGTTGCGCGTCATAATCGCTGGAAGAGCCAAACCATGCTTCGAAAACATGGTCATGCTCACATTTCAAATCGAAAACAATCATTGCGCCACTCGGCTCACTGTAAATGCTCTACTGTGCTTCAGCGCTGGAATTCGCCCGCGCGCTTTATCGACTTTGGTCATGTCAATGTCACAATATAAGAGGCCGGGCGTGCGGTCCAAGGTCGCAAGAGGTTTTCCCCACGGGTCGATGACCATGGAATGGCCATGGGTTTTACGTCCGCTTTCATGAGCGCCGCATTGTCCAGCAGCCAAAACATAGGCACCCGTTTCGATGGCGCGGGCTTTGAGCAGTGTTTCCCAATGGGCTTCCCCCGTGGGCTGCGTGAAGGCTGCGGGAACCAGCAGAATATCCGCGCCCGCCTCCGCCAAATTGCGATAAAGCGCTGGAAAGCGAATGTCGTAGCAAATGCTGAGGCCGATGCCGCCAAACGGCGTTTTGGCCAAAACGGCTTCCCTACCCGGCTGGTAGAGGGCACTTTCCTGGTAAGTTTCGCCTTTGCCTAAGTCGACGTCAAACATGTGGATTTTGTCATAGCGCACCACGATGCCGCCCGAAGGGTCAATCAGAAACCCACGATTGACGAGCATGTCGCCCGGCCCGCGCAGACATAGAGAGCCGATATGAACCCAGCAGCTATGCGCTTTAGCGGCGGCTGCTAGACTTTTGAGGACGGGGTCATCCGCTTCAGTCTTCGCACGCTCCATGGCCTCCTTCCGGCGCGCAGCGAGAAAATTGCTCATCTCCGGGGTCGATATGAGTTGTGCGCCATTGGAGGCAGCCTCCGCCGCCGCATCACAAAGATGGCGCGCGCTCTCCTCTGCATCCAAGCCTGTGGTGGTTTGGATAAGGGCGGCTTTCCAACTGTCCAGCGCCACGCTAGCGCACGCTGGCAAGCAAAGGGTCAAGTTCGTTTGCTGCGTCCAGCGCCATCAAATCATCGCAGCCGCCCACATGGGTCTCGCCGATGAAGATTTGCGGTACGGAGTTTCTTCCGCCGCTCTCTTCACGCATTTGTGCGCGCAGCGCTGGCTGCATCGTGACATCGCGCTCTTCAAAGTCCGCGCCTTTGTCTTGCAAAATCTTCTTGGCGCGCGTGCAGTAAGGGCACAGCATTTGAGTGTAGATGATGATGTCCGCCATGGGTCTCTGCCTCGCGCAGCTGTCTAAATATGTTTGGCGTTATATGGCAGCCGATTGCGGGCTCACAACCCTTGCTGCCGTGAGAACACCAATTCGGCGGGCGCCGGCTTTGCGGAGCGGCTTGCAGCAGGCTTCCACGGTTGCGCCGGTTGTGAAGACATCATCAATGAGGAGAATATCACGGCCTTTTACGAAACCACGGCGCTTTGCCGGGACCATAAAGGCCGCGCGTACATTTTCGCGGCGCTGGCGAGCGTCTAAGCCTTGCTGCATCTTCGTACGCCTGCGCCGGGCCAGGGAAAAGACATCAAGCTTGTGACCCGTCGCCCGCGCAAGGTGGCGAGCCAGCAAGACAGACTGATTAAACCGCCGCCAAATGAGCCGCCAGGGATGCAACGGCACGGGCATGATAAGAGGGCTCTCAAGACCAAAAGATGCGACATGCGGGGCCATTAAATTGGCCAGAAGCTGCGCGTGGCCCAACCGGTCTCCATGTTTGAGCTGCAGAATGAGCGTCCGGCTCATATCGCCATAGCTGAGCGGGCTGAACGCTCTGTCAAACGCAGGCGGGCGGCGCAGGCATGCTGCACAAACGCTTCGGCCAGGCACAGCAAACTCAAAAGGCACACCGCACCGCTCGCAAAAGGGGTCTGTTATGAAGCTGAGGCCCGGCCAGCAGGCCGAGCACAGGCCAACCTGTCGCTCCGTCAACGCGCCGCAACTGGCGCAGCGCGGCGGCAGAACAAAATCCAAAACCTTCCCGCTGGCGAATTTGAACGCAGCAATTGGCGCTGCGTCTTGAAGCGTTTCCCTTTGCATGACGGGCGCACTATAACGCGCAGCATGACAGAGGCCCATGCCCTATTTGACGAAGCTGCCATCCGCGCCAAACAAGACCGCAGCAAGCGCTATGGGGAAGACGGCCTTTTTTTGCATCAGCAAGTAGCAGGCGGCCTTATCGACCGCCGCTTTGATATTGCGCGAACGCTTGAAGATATTGCCGTTTATGGGGGCCGCGGGCTCCTTTCCGCGCAGCGCCTTGGTGCTGGCAGTGCCTTCACTGTGGAGCGCTGTGAAACGCAGCTCGTTGGCCAAGGCTGTCTTGCCAGCCCAGACCTTCTGCCGCTGCAAGAGCTTCGTTTTGATGCCTTCTTCTCATTGCTCAGTTTGCACAATGTGGATGACATTCCTGGCGCGCTGATCCAAATCAATCGGTGTTTAAAGCCGGATGGGGTGTTCATGGGCGCCCTTTTTTCCAGCGGAACTTTGGACGCGGTGCGTACAGCGTTTTTAGAGGCCGATGCACAAACCACTGGCGGCGCCAACCCAAGGGTTATCCCGTTGATGGACGTGAGAGACGCAGGCGGCCTGTTGCAACGTGCCGGGTTCGTGATGCCTGTGGCTGATACGGAGGTGATTGAGGTGCGCTACGGCGACCCGCTCAGTCTCTTACATGATTTGCGAGCCATGGGCGAAACCAACCCCCTCAAAGCGCGCAGCCGCACGTTTATGCGGCGAGAGACCTTAGGGATAGCCTTGGCCAAGCTGGACGCTTTGCGCGGCGAAGATGGAAAAATTCCAATCCGATTTTCTATCACCTATTTGACCGGCTGGGCCCCAGGGCCAGACCAGCCCAAACCGCTGGCGCCGGGCTCTGCGAAAACAAGACTGGCTGACGCGCTGGGAACGCAGGAGACAGCACTGAAGCGCTAGCAGCTATTTACACCCAATAATCCCGACAACCGGAACCACCAGGGTTTCCTGATCCTGCTGCGCGCGAAAAGAAATGACCCCGTCGCGGATGACAGCGCCTGACAGCATGCCATCCCGCGTTTCAATCTCCACATCGACATCAAGGACCATATCGCCAGCCCGATAGCGTTGCTGTGGCGGAAACCCGCGCGCCAATCCTCCCGATTGCGATACACGTTGCAAAACCGTTTCTGCATTGTTGTGCGAAATGAGGGCCTCAGCAGGCGTGTCCGTCGCGTAAAAAAGCAGGGTATGGCAGCTGGACTATGTCCAGAGAGCGAGCCCACATTGGCCAAGGCTTAAGCCTTGTTGCGCAATAGGGCCAAGCGCTAAGCCGCTTGTATTTTCTAGCGGCGCTTGAGCGACCGGTGGCTCCGCGGTTTTCGAGCAGCCGGCAAGCAGAAGCAGGACAGCGACAAGGATATAGCGCATCATGAGCGGCGGCCGAATTGAATGGGTGTTTCTATCGGTGTGCCCCCCGGCAAGGCAACTTGAGCGGCTAGACGGCCTGCTTTACACACCAATTCGCCGGTCAATTGGCCACCGCCAGACAAATCAGCCGTCAGTGCACCGGATGCCATCTTGCATTGGCCGCCAACCAACTGAATATCGCCTTGTGTGATGCCGACATCTCCTTTCATCGTTGGATCTGTGAGCAAAAAACGCCCTTGGATATCTGATAAGCGCACGGCCCCATCCGCAGATTGAAGCAGAGCTTGTCCTGCGGCGCCAGGCTCATTCCATGAAACCACTGCCGAAAACCCGCCAAGTAGCAACGCAAGCGGCTGCGCGCGCATATGAATGCTTGAGAAATTGGAACCGGCCAAAGAGACGTCTCGAAGCGTGCCGGACCATATCGTACCATGCACCTGCGCGGCCGCCACCGGCATGTTGCCAGGGGCGATGCTCAGCGCCAACCTGAGGGGGAAGAAGACAATCAGCGCTAAAACAAACGCCGCCAGACCAAAGAGCAGCATCGTGACGGGCTTCAAGGTCATTTCAAACGCTGCACTGCAATGGTGGCAGTGACGCGTCCAGGGCCGCCGCGCTCCACCACCAGCTCGATAATAGACAGGCCCTGGGTGCTGGTGAGCGTCTGCAGAAACGAAGTGAATTGCGCGGCACTGACCTCATCAAAGCGGGCTCGCGCCCGGCTTGCGCCTTCCTCAATCATATTGCCTGCACTAAGGCCGCCGATTTGGACAGCCCGCTCCAACCCGTCAAGCGCGGACCCGGTAGCTTGCTGGCCCCGCTCCGCTGCTTCGATGGCGGATGCTTTGCGCGCAATCATCATCGACTGCTCATAGGCGCGTGCATAATCGCGCTGCGCAGCATCAGCTCTTGTATAAAAAGGCTGCACAATCAGCATCAAGTATAGGGATATGGCCCCAAGCGCGCCGAAAACTGCCAACAAAACGCGCTCGCGCAGCGCGCGACTGGCCCAAAATGTGCGCAGCCCCTCCATCACCGAAGCCGCACCGTTATGTCCGATCGTGGCCCGCCACCCGTTGGACGGATTGGGCTGCTTTGGAACACATACCCCGCCGCCGCAAGCGATTGCCCAATCGCCTGCAGCTGTGCCTGGCTATTGGCCGAGAGTGTCGCGCTTAAATCTTCGCCTGAGCGCATGGAGAGAGTTTCAATCGAGGCTCCATCGGCTTGGGCAACTGCGTTCAGAAGGGCCGCTAAGCGCCGCTCACTAGAGCCAAGGCCGAGGCCTAAGGTGGCCATCTTTTCATCAAGTTGCGCCCTGGCATTCACAATGCGCGGCGCATCTGGCAACGCTGTTTTCACTACGTCCATAGACTGTTTATCCAGGGCTGCGGCCGCTTGCCGATACCGCGCCGCTTCGACCAATGGAATAGCCGGCCACACAAGTGCACAGACGGCAGCCAAGGCAGCTGCGAGCTTCAGCGCTTTTTCAGGGAAACGTGGTGCGCCGCCCCTTTGCAAAGCGCCTATGCGAAGGTTGATTGGCCATGTGCTGCATAAACTGTCGACCAAAGCCTGAAAGCTCTGCGCCTCATCAAGCGTTTCTATGGGGCTATCGCCTAGGATCGCCTGTATCATATCCGGCTCAGCCGCAAATGCCCGGCCATCGGTGCTAACGATATGAAGGTGCCCATACTGCGAGATCTTTGCGCCAGCCATGGGCGGCGTTAGCAGGAGCGGTGCAGGCACAACCACATCTGGGTCTAAGCCATGCTCTGCTGCGCGCGCTATTGCCGCTTCGACAGCGGCTTCGTCAAACACCGCAATCCAACTTTGACCGCCCGTGTCTGGCCCAACAGCAACGCCCTCTCCTTGTGAGGACACGGCATCTTTGAGCATTAGCCTGGCCGCAGCAATACGTTGCGCTGGTGTCCCGCTGGGCACAGGACGGCTTAACAGCGCCATGTCATCCCCAGGCAGCACCAGGACGGATCGATCGAATTTATGCGCGACAAGGTCAGCCAGATCGCCGCGCTGCACCACCACAGCGTCACGTGTGACAAGGGCGGCGTGAGGGGCAGCGCCATCGGGCGGCAGAAAACAACACAGAGTGATCGTCATAGCGCGTTTTGCCAGCTACGCGCGACGGTTTCAATGCGGTCGCCCTCCGCTCGGATTAGGGTGGACTGGGTGGCCCGACCAGAGCCAAGTTGCACGGACACATTTAATTCAAAGAAGGTGCTGGTTAGCCCAACTTGGCTCACGGCACTGCGTCCAAGCTGCAGATCGGCTAGACCTGGTTGGCTCCAAAACTGCGTTAAATCCGTCCAGCCGGTTGGCGGTGTGGCAAACAGCGCTGCACGCGCGGACTGCACACCCAATTGGCCTTCTAAAAGCGCAGCCAATAAAGGCGCATCCGTAGCGGACATGAGATTGACATTCATCACCGCTGGCTGCGCCTGGGGCAACGCACACAGATATGGGGCGATGCGATCAAAGAGCGCCGGCGTCATACTTTTAAGCGCGCGCAATTCACTGACCGACCGGAGCAGTTGATTGGCCGGCAAGGGCCCAGCTAATGCTGACCGGTAGGCCGTATCTTCAGCACCAAGGCGCGACGCTATCTGGTCGCTATCAATCCAATCAGCAGCTTCAGCGGCAATGCGCTGCGCCTGAGTGCTTGGAATATCAAGCGCTTCCAAAAGCCTTGAGAACTGCCGCTGAAGCGCCAGTGAAGTAACATAGCGGGTGTTGTCGTTCTGGCGTTCAGTGTCGTCAGCCGCAATGACCACCCCGTTTTCGTTAAAGCAGACTGTATGATCGCTGACCTGCAATGTCATCAAGCCACCATCAATTTGAACCGGGACGGTTTGGCCATTCCAATTTCCGGTATTGTTTAAAACACCGCCGGTCCGCTCCAGGATCTGGCGCAGCTGCGATTTAGCCAGACCTTCCGCTGCAATCGCTTGATAGCGCGCGCGCTCAGTTTCCGCGGCATTGGTTGTGATGCGCACAGCCAAATTCATGTCGCGCAACAAACCGACCAGCACAGCGCTCATGATAGACAGAACCAAGAGCACAGACAGCAAGGCCGCCCCGTCTTCATTGCGCCGCCTAAACACGCCCGCCCTCCAATTCTGGCTGACGGTCATAGGGCGTCAAAAAACGCTGCACGATCACTGTGCCATCCGTTTTGGTGATGGTCAGTTCCACCGCGCGCGGCGGGGTCATTGCGCTGCGATAAGCGGATTGCGCCACCCAGGCTCCATCAACATGATAGCGAGCCTGCACTGCCTTGACCTGGCTCATAAGAGTTCTTGGCACTGCATTGATGCCACGATCCAAACCATCCTGCTGCGCACGCCGCAAAACACCGTCCTGCAGATCGTATGTTATGGCGCGCAACTGCGTGATTTGTCCGTCTTCAGCATAGGTCTCATCGAAACGCACGAATTCCAAAGAAAACCGATCGGTCCGGGTGATCAGAGACGGACGGAGCGCACCAGAGCGGTCGCGCACGGGCCGATCTAGAAACTGGCCAAAATCAGCGCGCATAACAGCCCGGGCACGCTGAAGCTCGCGCGTGCGCTCACTGGCGGCGGTGAGGGTATCCTGGCTGGTCAAGGCAATCTGCAGGAGCGAAGACCCGCCGGTTGCCACAAGGGCAAAGAGCGCGATGGCAATCAAAGTTTCAACAAGGGTAAAGCCCTTCATTGTTGCCGCTCCAAAACCTTGAAACCAACGGCTTGCGCTGCTGCATAAGGCGCCTGACCGGTGGCCGCGATACGGATGCGCAAGACATTCGCTTGTCCTGTTGTTTCGACGCTTTGGCGCAGCTGCCAGGTTTGTTCAAAATTGCGGACAGACCTCTTCTCTTCTCCTCGCGTCAGCGTTCCCGGTTCCAACAGCGCATCCACCAGCGCATTTTCGGCCACAATTGACGCCTCAGTCTTAGCGGCGACCTGCGCTGCAGATTGGGTTGCCGTGCCTGCTAGTTTGAGACTGGCAACCCCGATGAGAGAAAAAATCGCCATCGCCATTAGGACTTCAATCAGGGTAAACCCGGCCTCATTGCGCTGCTGGTTAGCCATCCGCCAGGACCCTCACCGCGCCATTCTCGCTAATCTGAACGGACAGCGCGGCTGTACCGCGCCGAAAATCAATCCTAGCCTGCGTGACATCGCCCAAGGTTGACAGCTGCAGCGCAGTGCGCCCAGCGGGCGCTATAAGCACTTGCGTTGCCTCATCCCAGCGCCCTTCTTCTAATGCCAGGGGAAGGGGCTGTTTATCAGCCGCTGCAAAGCGATAGCCACCTGTGTTCACATAGCCTATCAGCATCCGGTTGGATAAAATCGCTGCATCCCGCGCCGCCGTCAGCGTGCTGGCGAAGGTCTCCACTTCTTGGCGCAGCGCCTTTCTATCTCCCGGAATGCTTAAAACAATAGCCGCGGACGCCGCCGCAACCACCGCCAAAGTCAGCATGACTTCGACCAGCGTGAAGCCGGCGTTTTTCATCCACCTTGGGTTATTGCCAATTGCCGATGTCGGCATTCTCGCCTTCCCCGCCTTCACGGCCGTCAGCACCTAAGGAATAGACATCAAAGGCACCAAAACGGCCGGGCGCTGCATATTGATAGGGGTTGCCCCAAGGGTCACTTGGAAGCCCTTTAATATAGCCGCCTGCCCGGCCCGTCACGTCTGCCGAGGCAAGCACATCTAAGCCCTCCACAGTAGAGGGATAGCGCAGCAGATCGAGCCGGAACATTTCCACTGCTTGCTCTAAGGTCGCCACATCCGCGCGCGCCTTTTCCTGCATAGCCTTATCCTGGCTGGGCAGGACGTTGATGATGACCATAGTCGCCAACAAGCCGATAATGCCCATCACCACCATGATCTCTACAAGTGTGAAGCCCGCTTGGGAGCTTGCTATGGGTCGTTGATGCTGTGCTGTCATATGGTCATCCAATCGCAAGAACGTTGAGCTGCAAAATCGGCAAAAGAATCGCCAGAACGATGATTGTCACCGCGCCCCCCATCAAAACGATGATGGCGGGTTCAAGCAGGCTAAGCGCTGTGGTGGTGGCGGTGTCGAATTCACGCTCCAGCGTTTCCCCAGCGCGGTCAAGGAGAACAGCAAGCCGCCCACTTTGCTCTCCCGACGCAGCCATATTTATCAACAGGGGCGGACATAAGCCGGTGCGTTTGAGCGCCGCGGATATGGTACTGCCTTCGCCGATATCGCGCATCACCTCCTGATACGCGCGGCGGATTTGACTGTTCTGCGCAGTCTTAGCCGTCGCCGCTAAGCCATCGACAACCGGGAGGCCATTTTCCAGCATCACCGACAGCGTACGAGCAAGCTGCGCTGCCGCCACGCGCTTTAAGATTGTGCCGATGAATGGCAGTCTCAGCAAAAAAGCGTCAAAGCGCGCTTTAACCTGCGGTTGGCGCAGCGCACGCACGGCAACCAGACCTGAAACCACGGCGACGGTGAGGATAAGCCAACCATAGTGAACCAACAGGTTTGACACCGTAATTACGGCCGTAGTGAGCCATGGCAGGCTTTGCCCCATGGTATCAAATTGCTCAACAAGTTTTGGAACAACCAAGGTCATCATGGCGATGATGACAGCCAAGGCGACCAAGGCTAGCGCGCTGGGATAGGCCAGCGCCGCAAGCAAGGCCGACCGGGTTTTGGCTTGCCGGTCCAGCAAATCGGCCAGGTTTTCAAGCACCTTTGCAAGGCCACCAGACGCTTCGCCAGCGGCAACCATTGAAATATACAAGGGAGAGAAAGACTTAGGTTGCTGCGCCAAGGCTGTTGAGAGCTTATAGCCTTCCACGACCTTGACATGAATATCTTCTAAGATAGCCGCATTCTTCTCAGCTTGGGCCATCAGCGTTTGCAACGCTTCCTCCAGCGGCATGACCGCGACAAGGGTCGATAACTGCCGCGTGAAGAGAGACAGCTGCTTGTGGCTCAAACGCTTGGCAAAAAAGCTTTCAATAGCTTGTTTTTCGGGAACCGCGCTCTCTGACGGCTTTAAACTGACAACAGCGAGCCGCTTTTTCTGCAGCTTCTCATTGGCCGTTTGTTCATCGCGCGCGGCAATGCGGCCATTGACCAATGTCCCAGCCGGGTTGATCGCTTCATAGGCAAAATCAGTCATCATCCATCACCTCAACGCGGGTGACACGCAGCGCTTCCTCCAAGGATGTCTCGCCGGCTTCAACCAAATCCCGCGCTGCATCACGCAGCGAACGGCCATGGATAAACGCTTCCTGCGCCAGACGGTGCTCATTGGCGTCTTCCAAAATGAGCGCACGCAACTGAGAGGTGATGGGCACAGCTTCAAACAGACCAAGCCGGCCGCGGTAGCCAGACTGAGCACAGTGTTCGCACCCACCGCCAGCTTCGTAGCACTGCGCTCCTGCAGAGATACAAAGCCGCGCCAGAGCGGCTGCAGGCGGCGATGTTGGTTTCTTGCAGTGGGAGCATAAACGGCGCACCAGACGCTGCGCGAGAACCAGGCGCAGCGAAGAGCCAAGCAAGAAAGGCTCAACCCCCAAATCGCGCAGCCGCACGATGGCCCCAACAGCGTCATTTGTATGGACGCTGGACAACACAAGATGGCCGGTCAATGAGGCCTGCATAGCGATTTCCGCCGTCTCATAGTCCCGGATTTCACCAATCATGATCACATCCGGGTCTTGGCGCAGGATAGCCCGGAGGCCAGACGCAAAGGTGAGCCCGACTTTGGCATTGGTCTGCGTCTGGCTAACGCCGTCTACGGCATATTCAACGGGATCCTCAACGGTTAGAATATTGCGGCTGCCATCATTGAGTTTGCGCAATGCTGCATAAAGCGTGGTCGTCTTGCCTGAGCCGGTGGGACCCGTCACTAAAACAATGCCATCCGGCTGACTGAGGGCCGCTTCAATTTGGCTGTGAAGGCCATCTGGCAACCCAAGCTCTGCCAAGGTGACCTCGGCTTGATCACGATCAAGCACCCGCATCACCACGCGTTCACCGCCGCGAGACGGCAGCGTAGAGACCCGAATATCCAAGGCACGACCGCCGCGGCTTAAGGTAATGCGGCCATCTTGCGGAATGCGCCGCTCAGCAATGTCGAGGCGCGCCATCACCTTGATGCGGCTAACCAACATGGCGTTGAGTTTCGCTGGCAAACGCAGCGCCTCCCGCAGCACGCCATCAATGCGCAAACGCACAATCAGCTCGTTCTCATAAGGCTCAATATGGACATCGGACGCGCCCGTCCGCGCAGCTTCACCAACCAGTTGGTTGATCAGTTGAATGATGGGCGCATCATCCTGCGCTTCAAGAAGGTCTGCCGGCGCGGGCAAGGCGTCCGCGAGAGACGACAAAGAGCCGTCATCCAATTGCGAGGCAACAGCGGAGGCATCAAGAGCGTTGTCACCGTAGGTTTGGGTCAACAAGGCATCAAAATCGGGCCCGCTTTTGTGCACGACCTTAAACGGCTTTGCTAAAACACGCCGCGCTTCGGCTAGGACTAGGGGGTCGCACCCATCGCGCAAGGCCACTGTCGGCGTTTCCGCATCCGCTTCCAGCGGCAAAAAGCCTAGACGCTTGGCATCGGCATAAGCGAGCACCGCCACGGCTATTCACCCTCTGGCGCTGGCACTTCCAGTCCAGCTTCAGTTGGAAGGGTCGTGCCCATATAAGAGCGCACAAGGTCGTCCAGCGTCTGCTCGGCCCTTAAGTCACGCGCGCGCATATCAAGCCTTACCTGGTCCATACGGCGTCCAGCAATCTCTTCGGCATCTTCCTTCGAGTTTACTATACGCGGGCGGATGAAGACCATCAAATTGGTCCGCTGCCGGGTGTTTGCGCGGCTTTTGAACAATTCTCCCAAAATCGGAATAGCGCTAAGATAGGGAATGCGTTCGATGGATCGGCGTTCGGAGTCTTCCAGCAACCCGCCAAGCGCAACAATCTGGCCATCGTCTACGGTAACCGTCGTCTCCACCTCCCGCTTGTTGAGGATCAAATCATTGAAGTCATCAGACACCGGGCCAGCGATGGACGAGACCTCTTGGCGAAGGAACAGGGTTATCTCTCCGCCTTCATTGATCTGCGGCCGCACCTCCAGCTGAATGCCAACATTTTGCCGCTCCACGGTGCGGAAAGCGTTCTCAAAGGTGTTGGCCAAAGCTTCGCCCGTTGTAATGGGAATGTCCTGACCGACCAGAATGCGCGCTTGTTGATTGTCGAGCGTCATGATCGAGGGCGTTGAGAGGATGTTGGAGACGTTGTCTTGCTGGATCGCGTTGATGACCGCGGCAAAGAGTGCATTATCCCCTATCTCGCCACCAACTCCAAGAAGCCCGCCACTCACGCCGAGGAGCGAGGCAACAGCTGCCTGCTCCAATGTGTTGCGCGCTGGACCACCCGTCGTTGTTCGGATAACGGCGCCGCCGTCCACCGTAGTCTCTGTCTGTTCAAGCTCATTGGCGCCGACAGCGCCGGCGATGGCTAACAGGTTGGGTGCGGTGTTTGAGTAGTTTGAGGCAGCCAGTGGAATGATACTATCGCCCGTCCCTCCCAGCAGGAACTGCACCCCAAGGTTCTTTGCGGCCCCATCGGAAATCTCAACAATGAGCGCTTCCACCAAGACCTGCGACCGGCGCCTATCCAACTGGCTCACGAAAACCACAATGACGCGCTGCAAATTTGGAGGCGCAGAGACGATGATGGCGTTGGCCCCTTCATAGCGCGCAATAGCGCCGCGCCTTTGACTGCGGTTAAGAGGACGGCTTGGACCGGCGGCATCGCCTGCCTCGCCGCCAGCTGGGGTTTCCACGTCCGCGACTTCGCCAATCAGCTGTCGCAGCACAGGAAGCACTTGGTCGGCATCGGCGTGCCGCAAATAGATCACGCGCACGTCGCCGCTTACAGTTGCCTTGCCGTCAATATCCTTGGCCAGCTTCGTCAGGGCGGAAACAGTCGATGCATCGCCGCGCAAGATGAGACTGTTGGAGCCGGCCACCGGAATGATGGACAAAGCCGCTTGGCCGGTCTGCGCGCCTTCACTCAAGGAGGCGAGCGTCTCGCTCATGTCTTTTGCGCTCATATTGCTCAGCGCGATCACCTCCATCGTCCGGGTATCGCGGTCCACCTTTTTAAGCACAGTGCGCAGCTTACGGGCCGTATCGGCATAGTCGACAATAATAATCGTATTGCCGGCGCGGCTCGCGATCACCTGACCATCGGCAGAACTTAAGGGCGACAATGCTTCCAGCGCCGTTGCGGCATCCACAAACCGAAGCGGCACGACCTCCGTCGTCAAGGCGTTCGCGCCCGGCGCATCGGTGCCGCGGGCTTTGCTGCTCTTTACAATTCGAAACCCGCCTTCAATGCCCGCCGCAGGCACGGCCGCAAGACCATTGGCGCGCAGAGCCGCCAAAAATGCTTCAAAATACTCAGCATCCGACAGAGGCGCTTCGCTGATAATTGTGATCTTGCCCTTCACGTCAGGATCAACAATAAACGTCCTGCCCGTCGACCGGGAAATTTCCTGGATGACGGCCCGAATATCGGCATCGCGCAGATTCAGGGTCTGCTGCGCAGCCAGATTGGAGCTTAGCAGGACCCAGACGAAGGTCGCTATCACGGCAGAACGAAGACCAGTCATTGCTGCAGGACTTTGGTCAATTCGGTTTCACCGCGAAGCAAGGTCACCTCAACGCGTTTTTGAGATTGCGCCGCCAAGAGTGCAGAGCGAGCATCAGCGATATCTGCGATCTCTTGGCCGGCTATCGCAATCAAGCGGTCATCGCCTTTCAGGCCAACCTGACTTAGGCGATTTTGATCCAACACAGTCTTGAGCATGACGCCCCTTTGGACCGACTGTTTTGCCTGAGCCATCGGCGTCTGCCGACCAGCGGGTCCAGAACCGGGTCCAGCCGCAGCTGGCGCAAATCCCTGATCAAGAAAAATACGCTCCGCGCCGCCGTCCTGTTCAATGACTACATGGTCTTTCTCCACACGGCTGACCGTCGCTCCATTTGGCAAGGTGTCGCCAGCGAAATAGACATCTTGCGGCCCCCCAGACGTCGATAAAATAGCGCCTGCTTGACCAGGGGCACCGCGATAAAGAATGCCATGAAGTGTCCAGTCTCCCGTGCCGCGCGACGCCTGAATACGGCTTGACGCCCAGAACGGCTCAATCCCCTCGCGCAGCGTGAGGCGCTCGTCAGCCGCCGTTTGCTGCAAGGATGCGATATCGCCAAAAGGACCAACTGGTGTCAGAACTGCAAGGAGAAGACGCGCAAGAAGGACGCCAACAGCCGCCACCAAAATGAGCTGCAAAGCCGCCATCCAATAGCGCTGCGCACCTTCTGCAAACCTGTTTCTCATTGAAGCGAATGGCACGATGGAACTCAATTTGTTACAGCCAGTTGAGGCAACAAATGACTGTACGAAAAAGCCTTTTCTTAAAAGTCGAAAAGAGAGCCAGCGCTAAACTGACCCTCTTTTTTTAGTGTTAGCCGCGAATTCCAGCGAAGGCAAATTGCTGGAATACCTGCTCAGAAGCGAGCTGATACACTGAGCGCAAAGCTGCGACCACGTTCATATCGGTTGATATCCAAACGGGAATCGTTGAGCTCAACAAACTCCTGAAAATCAGCATTAAGAAGGTTCCGCGCCTCAAGCTTGACTTCGACCATAGTGTCACCGAATTCGATGCCTTGCCGCGCTACGAAATCGAGTATTACGCCAGGCTTTTCAACAACATCGGGGTTATTGTTACCCCGTATTGAAACGCGTTCACTTGCGTAGTTCAGAATCAGGGTTTGTTGAGACAAGTAGTCGGGGTGTTCCAAACCGATCTGAAGATTTGCAAGATGCGTGGATTGGCCTGTTAAAGGCGCGCCGTCTCGAAAGTAGCGCGTGGCTGCTGCGCACCTATTCGGATCAAACAAGTCATCACCAACCGGTGCACAACTAAATCCATCCGGAAAACTAGTTGTGTTGATGTTGACCACCGAATCCGTATCGTCGACGATTAAAGATGAGTCCGTGTAGGTGTAGTTTACGTTCAAATAAACGCGACGGTCCTGGAAAAAGGAATTTTCGGTCAATTCGTAGAGATCGAAGAATTTTACATACTCGATCTCCCCACCAAACAACCTTGCCTTAGGGGCGTTTGCAAAGCGCACGACGATGTCTTCTTCGGCGTCATCGACGACTTGTTCAATGGGGTTGTCGATGGACTTATAAAATCCAGAAATGCTGAACGTCTCATCGCGGCCAAAATACCACTCATACCGGATATCAAAATTCAGCAATTCAGTATCGAATAGAAATGCATTTCCCTGGAACCCACGGTCTAAATCAGGGTCATTATAAAACTGCGGCGCCAACTCCCGGAACTGCGGACGTGCGATCGTTTTTGACACACCAAAGCGCAGCTGCATATCCTCGTAGAAATTCCACGTAGCCGTCAAAGCTGGCAGAAAATAATCGTTATTTAAATCAGTCGGGTTGACCAACTGATTGCCATTTTCGTCTGGCGTGAGGAAAATTTCGTCCCCTGCAAACAGTGCCAAGGGCGTGACCGTTTGCTCAGCGTCCTCGTAACGCACGCCCGTCGAGACTGTAAATGCATCAAACAGTTCCGCCTCGATCTGGAGATACGCCGCATGAACAACCAACTCCGCAGTGTAGAGGGGCGAGCCCTGGTTCACAGGCGGTGTATTTTCGGAAATGACAATGCCATTATTGAAGACATTGAAGTCCGACAGAAGAAAATCAATCCGCTGTTGAGCCAGTTCGATTGGCAAATTTCCATCATTGGGTAAGAACTCGAACTCCCGACGGACCGCGTCACGCGAATTGTCATAATAGGAATAACCGACAGTAGCTTTCAGTGGCCGAGACGTGTCGAAGTCATAGCCGACATCAAGGCCACCAGCGATAACCTCATCGGTAAGCTCACTGAATGATAGAAACGCGCCGGTTCCTTGCTGCAAACCTAGGAAATTTACAAAATCATCTACAGATGCGTTAAAGCGGTAACTATCCGAGCGTTCATAGGGCGCGTCGCGCTGTGCTTCCGCGTATGTAGCGCGCAAATTGATAGATAACTGGTCAAAATCCAGTTCGGTGACAAGCTGGGTGTCGATGAGTTGTCGTTCATACCAGGCTGTTGAACTTTCAAGGAGCCGGGCATTCTCATTACTGCCGTCAAAGCCAGTAACAGGATCGATATCCACAGCTTCCGTAAAACCGTTTCGAATCTGCGCTTCTTTCAACGTATCTCGGAAATTAATATTCGTGAACCGGATGACGTGGTCGCCGATTTCGGCGTTGAAACCCAAAATACCATTCACAGTGAGTGTATTCTGCGTCGTGAGATAGCGGTAGTCAGACGCAAATTCTAACCTGTCGACGCCCTGCGCGTCCTGATTCGTCCGTCCAGTTTGCTGAATGCCGCCACGTGTTCGCCACATGTTGGAATAGGAAAAACTGCCAAAGAGACCCAGCCGAATATCGTCGCCAACATCAAATGCCCTAGCACCCGTCAGCTCGAATGACCAATCAACCGGAATGTTTTCATTGCGTTGAATTAATGTTGTCGATGCATTTTGAAGCGACGCTGTAATGGTCTGTAATTCATTTAGCGGAACCGTTGCGTTTGAGATTCGAACGCCATCATCAAATCGGGCCGCGAGAGATTCCGGCACATCGCGCGTCCCACTGTCGAAGCCGGTCCAGTCCGTATCACTCCCAAAATATGTGTAGCCCAACTCCCCCGTCGTCTCCGTATTACCCCCTAATGTCGCGCTGACCTCGAAGAAGGGTTCATCGGGAACTCTCTTCGTAGTTAGGTTAATTGCACCGCCGCCAAACTCTCCAGGGTAACTCGGCGAATATGTTTTCTGAACCACAGAAGACGCAATGATATTGGTGGGAAACAAATCCAACGGAACAACGCGGCGCAGTGGTTCCGGGGAAGGCAACGGCAAGCCATTCAAAAGAGCGGACGAGTAACGCTCTCCCAACCCGCGCACATAGACAAAACGGCCACCGACCAGCGAAAGACCGGTAACGCGCTGCAACGCGCCTGCGATATCTCCATCGCCTGTTCTCTCTATCTGCTCCTGGGAAAGGACCGAAATAGCGACTGGATTGGCTTTGACCTCGTTGGGAATAAAACGCCCGCGAACAATAATTTCTTCCAAACCGCCCGGCGGGCCTGAAATATCAATCTCGGGCCGCGGATCAGGCGTTTGCTCTTGCTGTTCCGCATCTTCAGGCTCTTGCGCAAAAGCGAAGGGCCCTGAAAGCGCAGTTGTGAGAAGTAGGACACTCCCATAGCGCGACATTTTCATTGAAGACTACCCCTTGGTCTCTGCCCGGCAGTCCAAAAAGAAGACTGCGAGAAAAAATCTGGATGAGTATGGGAAACCGCGCGCATCAAGAACGCCGGCACCCCAACCCGTTGTTCAATTAATTGGAAGAAGGCAGCGGAGGTGTCTCACACGTCACCTGGGTTGGCAGACCGCAAGTCCACCCATCAAACCAAGTGTCAGTGTCATCTTCGAATGCACCGATGTAGTCGGCGGCAATCAGAAATGCGTCCACCGCACCTGGGATTGGGTTATCAATCGTAGACAAATCGGTCGGCGTTAGCGCTTGTTCATTCGCGCCGGCAAAAATGCCATTCATGGTCGAGGTTCCGTCCAATTCCGAGTCAGTGAATTGGTTTTCAATATCGGTAACCGTATAGTTGGCGTCGCCATCGTCTTCGATTGCTGTTCCACAATCAAAAAACACCGAATTAAATGACACGGGACCCGTCTCGTCGTCCGGGCCTTCGCTTGGGTTATCAGGATCGTCCACGACGTCGGCAACGGCCTGCAGTGTCGTTGTCCCATCGACATCTAAACACGGAGCTGTCGATGCGTCATCAAGGACAACGATCGAATTCACCAAAGTAAAGTCCATGCCACCGCGCACAAGAAGGGCCTCTTGGTCAACGCCGGAGGCGCCGAGCAACGTTGCGTTGGCGAGCACATAATTCGTGCGCGGATAAAAGTCCTCATTAGAGTTACTGTCTGCTTCTAAGAGCCGGTCACCCGTATTCTGCCTTTGTTGAACCAGAACAAATTGATGGGTACCTTTATAACCATTATCAACGTCCAAGCTGTCGTCACCTGCGCCGGTGATGGCCAGGTAGCGCACATTGCTTTGTCCGCCGAAGAACTCAATACCATCGTCGTTCGAGTTATGGGTTTGGATGTACTCGAAAATCGTCCCTGTTCCGACACCACCCGCGGAAATGCTCTGAAGCTCGTTACCGTTCCCAACCGGAAGGGTCGCAAACCGCACTTGGACATAGCGCAGAGTGCCACTGCTATCCCCAGGCGCGTTGCCACCATAAACACTACTTGTTAGCCCTTCGAGAACGTCTTCGCAGGTAACGCTTCCAGGTATATCGAGCGCCGTGCAGTCGGTATGAGGAGCACGACCGGCAAGCGCCAATCCTCCCCACTCGCGCACGCTGGTGGCAGTAGACAAACCCTCAACGTTGCGCCGACTCGTGAGAATGATTGGGTTCGTCGGAGTCCCTTCAGCGATAATCCGTGATCCGCGATTAATCACCAACGCGTCCGTGTTTTGAGATCCAAACACAACCACACCCGGATCAATTGTGAGAACCGAAGGGTTACCGTCAGTCGCTGTTCCGTCACCACCAATGTCGATGCCAATTTCTACAGTCCCACGGACAGAGTAGATGACGCCATCTATATTGGTGAGGTCGATCTGACCTGTGTTCGTGCCGCTCAGCTCGCAATTGCGCAGATCGGCAACAACACCCGCATTAGCCGTTCCTGCGGGACACGCACTTGGATCGGCAGGGCCAGTAGTTGGTGTCGGGGTAGGCGTTGGTGTGGGCGTAGGCGTAGGTGTAGGTGTAGG
The DNA here is from genome assembly GCA_937884085.1 of uncultured Sphingomonadales bacterium. GTDB lineage: Bacteria > Pseudomonadota > Alphaproteobacteria > Sphingomonadales > CAKZYD01 > CAKZYD01. The sequence continues at coordinate 27,264 of CAKZYD010000093.1, forward strand.
CGTTGGGGTCACGGCGACCAAAGTGCCTTCACCAGGCGATGCAACATCATCAGCACCGCACGCAGCTAGACCGACGGCCGTCCCTGCCAACAAAATAGAACGTAGAATCTTCATGGATTGACCCCTTTTGACAATTCGGTCAGGCGCTTGTCGTTTCGCTTCCGTCGCGCCCTCGGTTGGGGTCTTAGGGCCCAACGGTGACACTTTTATTGCGGCCGTTATTTACAAGGTTTTGAACAGCGCTCAGATGCCAATCGTTTATATTTTTCCGAGAGGCCTCATTATTTATGAAATATTTATGACATCCTTTGCCGGTACTACTCCTCAATAGAAAATTCCGGTCATTGGGTTAAAAGTATTCGTATGATCACTGCAGCAACAGTGATATGAAACGCCTTACCCCCTTAATACTGGCGATTTACGTCCTCGAATCAGTCGCTGCTCTTTTGCCCCTTGCTGAGGCGGCCGACCTCAGCGGCATCTTTTTTAGACCAGAGGGAGAATCGACAGCACTCTTTGACGGCCCAGGAAATCAGCAACGTCTCGTAAAAGTGGGCGCAATGATCTCAGCAACCGAGAGACTCATTGAGGTTCAGCCCTTTGCGGTTGTTATAGAAACGCCAAACGGTCGCAAGACCATTAAGCTCAAGCAGGAAACTAGCTCTGGATATAGTACACCGACGGTGGCTTCCACCGCGAATCGCACCCGCCAGCTACCGCCAGCCAGACCAGGCAGCCGCGAGGAAGTTGCCCAAAAAAACAAACGGGCTTTATTGATCGGCCTCACCCCAGTTTTCAAAAGCGGCACAGCCCTGGGCTATGCGGTGCAATCCTTAGACAGTTTGGAGTTTTTCAGTGCGGCTGGGGTGCGCAAAGACGATATTGTACTGAAGATTGACGGCACCCGATTCAATGATCCGGAAGATTTGGACGATCTATCCTGGGAAATGAACCGCCGCCGGTCCTACACCATCACTGTGAACCGCAACGGCACAGAACAAACCTTTGCAGTCGAACGCTGATACTAAGGGATGGGAATCCAATCCCGCTGATGCGCCAACCAGACGATGATGAAGCCCAGACTTAAAAACGGACCAAAGGGTATCGCCGACGTGGCTTTTAGCTGGCGCGTATAAAGGGCAGCGATCGCGACCCAAATCAAGGCTGACACCGAGCCAACCAAAACGACAAAGGGCAGAAGCAACACCCCACACCAAGCGCCGGCTGCGGCCATCAATTTTGCATCGCCGAGACCCAAGCCATCAATGCCGCGTCGTCTCTTATAGAGGGAAGCGATAAGCCAAAAGCTGGCATATCCTGCAACAGCCCCAATCGCCGATTCAAAGATGGTGAGACCGCCGAATATCGCGGCGATGCCAAGACCCATGACGGTTAAAGGCAACGTAATGACGTCGGGCAAAATGAAATGCCGTGCGTCGATGATAGAGGCGAGGCCCAATAAGAGCGCAAGTATCACCCCAAAATAACGCTCTGGCGGGCTCAGACTTTCAAAAGCTGCAAAGGCAAACCCAAGAGCCACGAAGCCCACCGAGATGGATGGCAGCATATATATCTTCGCGTCTTTAGGGTCTGCGGGCATCTTCAGGTATCTGCATGCCGCACGTTTTTAAGCCGACCCGCACGATATTCAGCGAGAAGTAACGCCGCGTTTTTGGCATTGGCCTTGTTGGCAAAGTCAGCGATGTCACCCACCACAGGAATAAGCCCGATAACGGCATCAAATAGGACGTTACAGAGAATTTGAAGCAGGATGCGCTTCCTCGCGCCTAAGCGCAGCGCAACCCAAAACAGATACATGCCAACGCCAGCGCCAAAAAGATCTCCCACAACCGGTATAAGGCCAATCAGCCCATCCAGGCCAAAGGAGAAGCCTAGGACTGGCAGACGAAACTGCGAATCAAGCAAGTGTGCAAGCTGCGCGACACGTGCAATGTCTGGGGTATGATCCTCTTCGCGGCGCTGCTTCGACATTGTTCAGAACAAGGCCGAAGAGCGGCGGCGGCGCAAGCAAAAATTCGGCTTCTGCTAAAGGAAGTTAAAGACCACCAGAGCGGCGACAAAGTTTGTTGCGAAGCTCAGCAAACCAGCCTGTGTGCTGGAGAGCTTGCCTGCTCCCAGTTTTTTTTCATCAGGTAAAACCACGCGAGATATGGCCATAACGACACCTGCTCCAGCGACAATGAGCAACCGGCAGTTCCATAATCCCTCTCTATGAAGCTGGCGTGACAGACGGGCGTCAAACCCTTAGCTTTTTATAGCGAAGTGCCGACGCCGCTATTGGGCCTTTGATAAATGTCAAAGAGTGATGAAGAATAAGGTCGATAGTGACAGGTTAGGAACAGGCTAAGCCCGCTGGCTTTAGGAGAAAAACGTCATGAGCAAACTCGTAGACCACGCGCTAAAGCTATCGCCAACGCGCGATGAATGGGCGCGGCAAGACTTTGTCTCGTCTTTACGGGCGCACGTTTTGAACGACATGGCAAACGCTATGAAGGCGCATTATTCATCGGCCATCGCGCCAAATGATGAAGATGAGACCAGAGAAACAGTCCGCGCAGCGGTGAAGCCTGGCGTGTGTTTCTAATTTTATTCGGGCCTGCGCGTAAACGCACAAGAGATGGTTTGGGACGCCGTGCGCCCAACACTGGAGCGGGAAGCGGACAAACTGACGGATACGGCTACGACCCTGTCACAAGCCGAGGTCGGCGGAACACTCGCGCTTGACCCAGACTTTGTGGTGCCCAGCAATGTGGAAACCATAGACGTGCATTTGATGCCGGGCTCTTATCACCAAGAAAGTGGCAACGCCGACCTGCGCGCCGGCTCCATGTATGACAATGGCCTCAGCGTCTTCTCCTTCGGCCTGATGGGCAAGAACCTGGATGATATTGGCGAGAGCATCGCGCTGTGGGTGAAAGAGAAGTTCGCTGACTTCCACCCAGGCGCCATCCTAGATATGGGATGCACAATCGGTCACAACACGCAACCATGGGCAAAGCAATACCCGGATGCCGCCGTGACTGGGATTGACGTGTCCGCACCGTGTCTGCGCTACGCCCATGCGCGCAGCCAGGCGCAAGGAGTGAAGGTTCACTACCAACAAGAAAACGCAACCCAAACCAACTTTGCCGATGGAAGCTTTGACCTGGTTTTCAGCTCTATGTTTTTACATGAGCTGCCCAAGAAAGACATCCGGGCCGTTTTTAAAGAAGCGCACCGTCTGCTGCGCCCCGGCGGCCTTATGCTGCATTATGAACTGCCGCCCAACGACGCCATGAACGCCTATGACGGCTTCTATCTCGATTGGGATAGCTACTATAATTACGAACCGTTTTATAAAGGCTATCGCGATCTTGTCCCCCAAGAGCTGTGCGCTGACGCAGGGTTTGCCCCAGATAGCTTCTTTCAAACTGTTGTGCCCAGCATTGGCTGGTATGGCCGGGATGCGGTTATCGAAAGTCTAACGGGCGAGCAAGCCAAGGATGACAATACGGGCCGCTTGGCAGACGGGGTTAAATGGTATTGCTATGGCGCGAGGAAAGCCAAATAAGTGGCCGATAGCGACCGTCCGCCCCTCGCCCGCCATATCCGCGGCAAGAGACCG
>CAKZYD010000094.1 GCA_937884085.1 uncultured Sphingomonadales bacterium
ACCGGCGTTTTGAACGCAACCGGCAGCGCTAACGGCCTTGTCTTCCACTTTGAAAATGGAAAATGCGTCTATCATATGGGCGATACAGACATTTTCTCCGACATGGCATTGATCAACGAACTGCACCAGCCGGATATTGGCTTGGTTCCAATTGGAGATCGTTTCACTATGGGGCCCGCTGTGGCCGCATTGGCCTGTCGGCGCTTTTTTGATTTCTCCGCCATTGTGCCCTGTCACTTTGGCACCTTCCCGATTTTGGAACAAACCGCGGACGCATTTCGTCAAGCGATGGAAGATCAGGCCGACCGGCTACACATATCCTCGATTGGCGATGTGCTTACCGTCTAGCCCGGCAACGTCTGAGCCTTGCGTGGTGCGCAGGGCAGGTCTATAGCCTGCCAGAGAACCATCCTCGACAATCATCCAGACAAGCGAGCCTATTTTGTCCGTTGATACTGATACCGTGAAACGAGTAGCCCGCCTTTCGCGCATTGCGCTCGCGGACGGCGAAGCTGAAAAAATGACCGATGAACTCAACACCATTCTGGGTTTCGTTGAACAGCTGAATGAGGTCGATATTGAGGGTGTCGAGCCAATGACATCTGTGGTGGCAACCGACATGCGCAAGCGTGTCGACGGCGTGACAGATGGCAGCAAAGCCGGCGATATCGTCGCCAACGCCCCCGTAACCGAAGACAATTTCTTCATGGTGCCCAAGGTTGTTGAATAGGCGCTTGAGACAAGCGCTTAACCTCAACTGAACAACCACACGATCCTAGAAGACATAAAATGACAGAACTCACCGCTCTCACAATTGCGGAAGCACGCGATAAACTTTTGGCAAAAGAGATTTCTTCGGTGGATATGACCGAAGCTTACCTGTCTGCGATTGACGCTGCCAATGCTGCGCTGAACACCTATGTCGAGATCACGCCAGACAATGCTCGCAAATGGGCACAAATCTCCGATGAAAAAATCGCGAAAGGCGAGGCTGGCGCTCTGGAGGGCATTCCTGTCGGCATTAAAGACCTGTTCGGCACTGAGGGTGTCCGCACGCAGGCCTGTAGCCATATATTAGACGGTTTCAAGCCACGCTATGAAAGCACAGTTACTCAGAATTTGTGGGATGACGGGGCCGTCATGCTAGGCAAGCTCAACATGGATGAGTTTGCCATGGGCTCGTCAAACGAGACCTCCTATGACGGCAATGTTGTCAATCCCTGGCGTGCTGACGGCTCCGACGCAGCTTTGGTGCCGGGTGGGTCTTCCGGTGGTTCCGCTAGCGCGGTTGCGGCACAGCTTTGTGCGGCTGCAACGGCAACAGATACCGGCGGGTCTATCCGTCAGCCAGCCGCTTTGACGGGCACAGTGGGCATAAAGCCAACCAATGGACGCTGGTCGCGCTGGGGCATCGTGGCCTTCGCGTCTTCGCTCGATCATGCCGGACCGATTACGCGTGATGTGCGCGACGCGGCGATCATGCTGAAGTCCATGGCCAGCGTTGACCCAAAGGACACAACGAGTGTGGATCGGCCCGTACCGAACTATGAGGCTGCGCTTGAAGGTTCGGTCAAGGGTATGAAAATCGGTATTCCTAAGGAATATCGGATTGATGGGATGCCGGAAGAAATTGAGACGCTTTGGCAACAGGGCATCGACTGGTATCGTGATGCTGGAGCCGAAATTGTCGATATTTCGCTGCCCCACACCAAATATGCACTTCCTGCCTATTACATCGTAGCGCCCGCCGAGGCTTCCTCCAATCTGGCGCGCTATGATGGCGTGCGCTACGGCCTGCGTGTTCAGGGCGACGATATCGTCGATATGTATGAGAAAACCCGTGCTGCTGGCTTTGGCGATGAAGTGAAACGCCGAATTATGATCGGCACCTATGTGCTGTCTGCGGGATATTATGATGCTTATTACCTGCGCGCGCAAAAAGTACGCACACTCATCAAGCAGGACTTTGAAAAAGCCTATGCCGATGGTGTGGATGCCATTTTAACACCTGCAACGCCGTCCCCAGCCTTTGCGATTGGTGATGAAGAGATGGCCGCCGATCCGGTGAAAATGTATCTGAACGACGTCTTCACAGTCACTGTAAATATGGCAGGTTTACCGGGCATCTCAGTACCCGCTGGCCTCTCCGCAAATGGCCTGCCGATGGGCCTGCAGTTGATTGGCCGCGCCTTTGACGAAGAAACCCTTTTCAAGGCGTCTATGGTTATCGAAAGAGCTGCCGGTCGATTTGCACCAAAGGCATGGTGGTAGAAAGCCGCCCTTTGGTTATAAATTGACTTGCCCTAACGGCATAAAATTCGTTAGTTTCCCCTTAGAGAGGCGTGTTGCCTTCTATGAACCGGGAGACTTTCATGAGAAATTTGTCCAGCTTGCTTGGCGCTTCGGCTCTTGCTTTCTGCTGCGCCACGACCGCCCTGGCCGGGGACAAGGCTATGATCGTTATGGACGCATCTGGTTCCATGTGGGGGCAGATTGATGGCAAGACCAAGATCGAGATTGCCCGGGAAACGCTGGGTGACGTATTACAAAGTCTTCCCCAGGACTTAGAGCTCGGTCTTATGGCCTATGGCCACCGCGAAAAAGGCCAATGCTCGGACATCCAGACAATCGTTGCGCCCGGTCCCAACACGGCGCGTGTCATTGGTGCCGCGGTCAATAAACTTAATCCTAAAGGCAAGACACCACTCGCTGAGGCGGTGACAATGGCCGCTGAGCGTCTGCGCTACACTGAGGATAAGGCGACGGTGATTCTTATCACTGACGGTCTGGAGACCTGCGACGCGGATCCCTGTGCCGTTGCAAATAGTCTTGAGCAAAATGGCATCGATTTCACAGCCCATGTGGTGGGCTTTGGCCTGTCAAAGGAAGAGGGGCAGCAGGTCGCCTGCATCGCCCAGAACACGGGGGGTATCTACAAGGAAGCATAAGATGCTGGCGCTTTATCAGAAGCACTTCGGCAAACTGTTGCGATTGCGCCGCCAGCACCGCCAGCACCTGAACCAAAGCCCGAGCCGCAGCCAATTGCGCTGGAAAACAATGTCAAATTGACCGCCGTGTTTACCGAAGGCGGAGAGCCCATAGACAAAAATGGGCGGTTTGACTTCTTCGCCTTGGAAGGTGAAACACCGGCAGCGAAACCCGTAAAGGGTGGCTATGAAGATGTGGTAGTCGCGACGCTGGACCCGGGGCGCTACCTTATGCGCTACAAGGTAGA
>CAKZYD010000095.1 GCA_937884085.1 uncultured Sphingomonadales bacterium
GTACGGATCCTTCCAGCGATGCTGCGGCTGTCAAGTTTGTTTAGGATGACCGAAAACTCGCTTCGTTTGGCAAATTCTGGAAGGATCCGTACCTGCGTGTTTGCCGCCAGCGATACAAAGCTTGGCTCCACGATGTTCAATATCATGTCAGATGCAGCAAATGCAGCGCTCATGGCAGGCAATGCGCTTGGCAAGTCAACGATAACAATCGTGTCCCGATATCGACTTTCCACTTTTAAAGCAGCAAGGCCTTCAAATAGCCGCTGCACATCTTCTACCGGATTGACCGCATGCACATTGGATCGGCGTCCGTAGGTCAGAATTGAGAAATCCGGCGCTAGCGCATGGGCATTTTGCTCGATGACCGACTGCAGACTGCCGCTGTCTTGGTCGAAGAGGTCCGACAAGCCACGCTTTGAGGCGATGCCGGACCCAAAACTGATGCCCAAAACGTGGCTTGCGGATGCTTCAATCAGAAGAATTTGATGATCAGCTTGAAAGAGCTCGTAGGCAAGATTGGCTGATATTGTTGTTTTGCCGGCTCCACCCGCAGATGAGCCTATCGAAATAATATACATGATGTGACCGCATATGCCCTGGATCGGGGCTTAACCCGGCCCGTTTCGGTTAACCATGATGGGAAAGTGGTGAATTATGTGTTAAGCTACGTCTTGAATAGGCTTCAAAACACGAACTGTTTTATTTGCACCCCTGTCTGTTTCCGAATCTGAAACATCATCGTTTCTGGCTAGTTCTGTTTGCTGCGAAAGTGCGGTGGCTAAATCGGAAAATGCCGGCCACCGGTTGACGGCGTCTGACAGGTCTTTGCTTGCTGAAAAATTTGAATACCCTTGAGCAGGTAAGCCTAGAAGCATGCTCATGTCATCAATATCACTACCTGCTGACGTCGCAGGCGTTATTTTCATAGCTGTTGATTTCAAAGTGCCCACCGCGAACCCTACTCTACGAAACTCTTCGACCCTTTTGACTGTGCCGCATATCTTTATGCTGTCAACGTTTAACAATGCTTAAGCAGCGATGGTTGCATTTATTGCATCTGCGTAAAAAGTCTCAAAAAAGTCTACTCATGTCTTATAAATGCCTACGGTAAAACGCTTTTAAAACGAATTTTCCCACTGAAGCTTCTTCGCGGGTGCAGCAGAATGATGCAATCTACGCATCCTTGATACGGTGCATCAGTCCAGTGTAACGCAGGTCCACAAGGTGATTCGCGGTGCATTTAGAGAGTTGTTTAAATGCGGGCGAGCGCAGCCGCATTTTAGTCAGGGCGTGCTATGCACGGTTTAAAATATCTATCAGGGCCAAGCGGCTTAGCATTGCTAAGCTTGCAGGATAGTAGTCATCCTTCTCGGTAAGCTTGGGCAATTGGTGATAGCGTTTTTGGATTTTCTTGGTATCTTGCGCCCAATCGCGGCCGCTGGCGAGCCGGGTTATCTGGCGCACGGCGACCACACCGCCTTCCGGATCATACTGGGACGAGCGACCGGTTTGACTGTCCCACCAACTGGGCGCTTTTCGCGGCCCGCCATAGGCATCTGCAAAGGCATTGAAGCGGGCAAGCATGGCGCCGTCATGCTGCGCCCAAACAAGATAGAGCGGCACCCGGACAACATCATATCCGAAACGCGGCGGCCAGCCTTTTGCACGCGCCACCATGCCGTCATCAGATACAGTAATCCAATCCACTGGGAGTTGCCACTTGCCAAAACGAGCCGCTTCTAAAATCGCAACGCCGTTTTCATAAACCCTTTCCCAAACGCCATTTTTTCGAAATGTCGCGAAGTCCTGTAGCGCGGGAAAAATATAGTATGAGAGGTTTAGGGTGGCTCCTTCAGAGTTGGTGAAATTATATGTGCCGGGGCTGATTACTGGGCGGCTGGCAGCAACTTTAATCGCATTGTCTTCCAGGCTTTGAATAATTTTCTCTGCCTCTACTCTATAGACATCGTTCGCCCATGACTGCCCTGCGCGCAGCAGGGCCCAGGCGATGAAGATGTCGCCATCTGTTGCATTATTCGGATCAGGAATAGGCGAGGAGGCGCGATCGTCCCATTTCCAATAAAAAAGCGCATCAGCACGCTGTAAGCGTGCCTGTGTCCAGCGCCAGATCTGCGCAAACGTCGTCCTATCGTTTGCCGCTGCGGCCAAAAGCATCCCTGTTCCCTGACCCTCGGTATGCGTTATTTTGTTGTTGAAGGTATCGAGTATGCGGCCGTCTGGCGTTAGGTACAGCGACTTGTATACAGACCATTCAGATACGAAACCCTCTCGAAGACGGCGCTTGCCGTCTGCTCGGCCTGTCTGGGCAAGTGCCGTTTCTTGCGTCGCGAGAAGATCACCGAGCAAAGATGCGCCGAGGGCAGCGCTGCCAAAGGACCGGCGAGAAAAGGTTGTTGCCATGGGGCAGCCCGCTAAAAATACCGACAAGACATCGTACTTATGGAATAGAGAATGCCAACGTCAAATTAACGACGTGTCCTCAGACATTTCCTGCATCTACTCCCTTTGCAAGCGCGGCACCTCTGGATTTACCGCCTGGCTAGGGTCGTTTTTAACGGGCTTCATTTGGCATTGGCAGTAGGGACCCCTTGAAATTGCTTCCGCAAAAGAGGAGCCAATGCCGCCTAAAGCCCCGTTTCAATAACTACTTTTCCATAACTGCCGCGCTCGCCTCTTAGGTAGCGCCACGCTTCGATATAGGCGTCCATTGGAAAAACCCGGTCGATATCCGCTGTTAATTCGCCCGTTTTAAGAGCGCTATAAACGAAGTCGACGCCGCGAGCCCGGGCGATGGGATCCTCAACATGGTTGAACACCGAGTAGGCATTGAGCCAAAGATTGTTTTGATACATATGAACAACGGGCGGGCTTTGGAAACTGCCCGATAGAAGACCATACATCAGCATCTTGCCGCCGGGTGCCATCGCATTGGCATAGCGTTCCATGAACGTACCACCGACCGGATCAAAAGAGGTGTGGATGCCAACGCCGGCGGTCACTTCACGTAGAAAGCTTGTGATGTCAGCGCCGTCATCGACGAACACGGCGTCTGCCCCCTTATCGAGCAGATAGTGGCGATTTGCCTCAGAGCGCGTTGTGGCAATGATAGTAGCACCTTTTAACTTGCCAATGCGGATGGCCGCACTGCCAGCTGTGCTGGTCCCGGCGGGTACAAGAATATTAACGCCGGGTGCGGCTTCGGCAATGTCGACAATGGCATAGAAGGCCGTTAGGTATTGCATCCAAACTGATGCTGCTTCGACCGCAGATAAATTCTCTGGCGCTTTGGTTATATAGGCTTGATCAATGAGTGTTGTGTCTGCGCTGACGCCGCGCATATCGTAGAAATACTGCAAGGTTGAATAGCGCTCGCCAATATCAACGCCTTCAACATCTTCACCAACGGCCTCAACGATACCAGCAGCTTCGATACCCACCCGAGCTGGCAAGGAGGAAAAGCTGAACGAATACTGGTTGTTCATCAGGGCAGCGTCGCCCCAATTGAGGGCATAAGCTTCAATTTTAAGCCGCACGTCCGTTGGACCGGGCCTTTCGCGCTCGGTCTGTCTTAACCTCAGCGATTCAAAGCCGTTATACCCATCAATGACCCATTCTCGTGGCATATCGCTCTCCGTCTCCATGCAGATCAGTGACGTGTTTAAAGCAGCAAAATCATTGTCACAATTTACCCAGACGGGTAGGTCTTTGGAGGGTACCAATACTCCAGAGGGTGTTTGGTAATGTAACTTTTTCAAAAAGCGGGAGTGCAGGACGCCTCAATGAGCGACGGAGCAGCCAAGACCAAGCGCCTGTCTTCAGACGTCTACAGCACGGATGCACCGTGGGTTGTCGAGTCTAAATTTGATCCCTGCCGACCAGGGGTTGATCTCGTAAAACGTGACCGACTTGTCGAGCAACTCCGTGATGGCGCGCAGCGGAAACTGGTGTTGATTATCGCGCCAGCTGGATATGGCAAATCGTCATTGCTTGGGCAATGGGCCGCACAGCAGAATGCTGATACGCTTAATACTGCTTGGCTTACGCTCGAAAATGATGAAGCAGAAGGCAAAAACTTTCTCGCCTATACCGTGCTGGCGTTGGCGCGGGCTGGGGTAAACCTGGATGAGCTCGTAACCGGCGCTCGCAGCGGTTTTGCCGATTCCGCTGTGAATGTCGTTCTAGCGAAACTCGTCCGCCGCTTAAATGATAGCAAAAATCGCACTGTCCTGGTGCTTGAAGACTATCATCTTGCGGAATGCAGCGGCATCAATGCCATTTTGCAACAGCTTTTGCGCGGCGTGGTAAGCGACTTCACGCTGTTTGTCGATAGTCGAAAGCAGCCCAACATCAATGCTGTGTCCCTTATTGCATCAGGGGACGCTATTGAAATTGATGCGACCCAGCTGCGCTTGACGAAAGACGAAACCTTTAGCGCCTTGGATGGCATTGCCGATGCAAACGTTGCGGCAGATATTTACAGCAAGACCGAAGGATGGCCAGTCGCGGTGCAACTGGCCCGGCTGCAGGCTCGCACGCAGCCAGGCGTTCCGATCGGCGTGGACGCCAAGAGCGGCCTCATCGCTGCCTATTTGACCGAACAAGTACTCTCTTCGCTTGATCAGAGCACACAGGAGTTCTTGCTGACCATCGCATTCTTAGATCGCTTTAATCCAGAATTGACTGGATTTGTTATGCAAGCGCCGGATGCTTGGGGGCGCATTGAAGTCTTGTCCTCCTTCGCAGCGCTTATTGTTCCACTTGATGCGCAAAATGGCTGGTACCGGTTGCACCACCTCTTCGCGGAATATCTGAAAGAACTCCAAGCCCGGCGTGATCCGATGCGCGCTATGGAAATCTATCAACGCGCAAGCTTGTGGTATGCTGATCGCGGCGATATTGTGCGTGCAGTCAAATATGCAGCGTGCGCGAAGGACTATGACCGCTGCAAAGCGATTATCCACGACGCGGGCGGGTGGCGGATTATCTTGACCAACAGTATTGGCGAGCTGCGCGGTGCCCTCAGGCACTTGCCCACCGAAGTCATCAAAAACGATGCGGCCATGCTCATTTCAAAAGCCTATTTGCATTGCAAGGACGGCGAAATTGAAGAAGCGCGAGCACAGCTCAATTCCGCTATCAAACGCATGGCAAAAGCGCCGGACGATCAAACCGTCATCGACCGAGTTGTGGTTGAATCGATGATAAACCTCTATGAGGATGTCGGGGTTTGGAGCGCTGAATATCACGACGCGCGCAAAAACGTCACCGCGCGCGATTTACTCAACGCCTTAGAACTTGGAACCGTGCACTGCGAAAATTTTCTTATCGCCCTATCATTCGGCAAATTTGAAACAGCCGCGGACAAGCTCGATAAAGCATTCTCTTATATGCGCCAAAGCGGCTCTGCTCTGGGCCTCAATTATTGTTATATTCACGCCGCGCATCTCGCATTTCATCGCGCCGACTTCGATCTGGCAAGGGCCAATATCGAGCGCGCACTTGCGATGGCGGAAGAAAATTTTGGCTCAGATAGCGGCCTTAAAAATTTGGCCCTCGTGCTACACTACACCTTAAAAACCTGGCAGGGGGAAGCGCGGCGCGAGGACCTGTCCGAATTTCAATCAGCCTTGTTTCAAACCATTGATAATGACGGTTGGTCTGAGATTTACATCACGGGGCTGGAAGCAGCGATTTTGCTTGCAGCGCAATGCAGAGAAGGTGAAGCTGGCCGCGCGCTCATTCAAAGGGTGAGCGTTTTTGCCAAAAATAGGAAGCTCTTGCGGCTGGAAAAATATGCCGCGGTTGCCGGCAAAGCACTTGATACATGGCCCGGCTTAAAGCGACAGTTGTCCCCCCGCTCTACACAAGATGAAGCACGGAATGCTGGCTTCGGCGAGCGTGAATGGCAGACTTTTATTGAGGAGGCTTGCGCGCAGGCAGAGCCAGATTTGTTAATGCAGGCAGATAGCCTCGCAAGCCGACTGGGGGCAGCGCTGAAAATACTGAAAATCCAGGCAGCCACTGCGCGGGCTCATACGGCATTAGATGCTGGAAACAGCGCGGCGCTTCTGTCTGCGGTCAAGGCGGCATCGCAGCAAAACGTGCTCGGTCCATTTTTGGCCGATGAAGCGCTCATAAGCGGTCTTCGCGACTTAAGATGGTCGCTGCGCCGCAATGAACGCGAATTAATCACCCTCAAATTTATTGAGGCTGTTTTGCAGAAGGCCAGTGTCCTTCATCCACAAAACATCAACGGCCTCCTGAGCGAACGCGAACACGAAATCATGCGGGAGCTGGCATCGGGTCAGTCAAATAAGGAGATCGCCCGAACGCTCGAATTAACGGAGAACACCGTGAAATTTCACTTAAAGAGCATCTACGCCAAATTGGCCGTTAGCAAGCGGACCCAGGCGGTAATCGAAGCGCAAAAACAAGGCCTGGTCGATTAGCCAGAATGTGACACCTCAGATGCTCCACTTTGAGACCGAGTGCGGCGCTTTCAGCATCCGGCTGGCTCTTGAAAACGCCCCCATTACAGCCGGGTATTTCAAAGCGCTCGCTGCGCAAGGCGCCTTTGATGGCACTAGTTTTTTTCGCGTCGTGGCAGAAGATAATGCCTCCCTGCGCTCTCATACGCCGATTGAAGTTGTGCAGGGTGGCCTGCGCGAGACAGATCCGCAACCCATCCCCCCGATTGACCATGAGCCAACGACACAGACTGGCCTACGCCACAACAAATGGGCCGTGTCCGCAGCGCGCTTTGGCCCTGGGGAAACCTATGGCAGCTTCTTCATTTGTATGCGCCACGAGCCGGCCCTCGACTGCGGCGGGGCACGCCATCCTGATGGATTGGGCTTTGCAGTATTTGGCGAGGTCGTGGCAGGTTTTGAGACCATCAAAGCCGTATTCGAACGGCGGGAACCGGAAGAAATGCTTCAAGACCAAATTGTTATTCATAAGTGCAGGTTAGGCTAAGCAATCATTCTTAAACCGCCGACCCACCCGAATGGGTAGTGTGACCGGCAAGCCTCACCCATCTTAAACGCCGCTTCACACTTTTACTTATTTGCCTCATCGTCGCGATTTTGCGCATCGTAGGATCAACAAAAAAGTGATCAGGGGGTTTCCACGTGATGAAATTGAAAGCTACATTCCTTGCGGCAATGCTAGGCGGGACTGCGATGTCGGCTGTGACTGCTATACCAGCGCAGGCGCAAGACGCGGTCAGCGATCCAGCTTTGGAAGAAATATTTGTATTTGCACGCGGTCGGCTAGAAAGCCTGCAAGATATTCCAATCTCCGAAACGGTTTTCACATCCGGCGATATTGTAGATGCGCGCATTGATACGGTGGACGATTTCTTTGCGCTCACCCCAGGCGTGACATTTGCGAACGCACAGGATTCAGGAACCAACTTCATCACGATCCGAGGCGTATCGCAGGTTCGTAATGGTGAACCGCCAGTTGCCGTTGTTATCGATGACGTTTTGCAGGTGAACGGCCGCTCCTTTGATCAGCCCTTATTTGACTTAGAGGCCATCGAAATCCTGAGAGGTCCACAAGGCGCCTTGTACGGCCGAAACGCGACCGGCGGCGCAATCATCATTCGCACCAAAGCGCCAACGGACGAATTGGAAGGTTATGGCCGATTTACCAATGGCAGCGGAGACGAGTTTCAGGTCGAAGGCTCGGTATCGGGCCCAATCATAGAAGACAAACTGTTAGGCCGACTATCTGCGCGCTACCTAAACCGGGATGGTGTCTTGCAAAATACAGTCCTCGACGAACCGGTTGATTACCGCGAAGACTTTGCCATTCGCGGTCACTTGAAGTTTCTGGCCTCTGAGCGCCTAACCTTCGATTTGCGCGCTTCAGCGGTGATCTCTGACGGCGGCTCTCTCAACTACACCTATCAGCCGCTCATCGTACCGGATCGCACAACAGGAATACCGACAGGCGTTGATTTTTCCATCAATGACGCCAACCTCGTTGAGCGCGAATTTATTGCCAACAACTTAGGTGTCGATTCCCGCGACGCTTATCAAGTGTCTTTGCGGATCAATGCTGATTTGGATTTTGCCACACTGAAATCGGTCACGGCTTATGATAATGTTGAACAGCAAACCGGTAGTGACCAGTTCCCTTATTCTGCCGATACCACGGCACTTGGATTGTTGACAGCGGCGATTGGGTTTCCACTCGGCGATGGCATCCAATCCCAGTTCATTGAGGTGGAGGCTTTCACCCAAGAGCTGCGCCTGGTGTCACCCGACGATCAGCGCTTCCGGTGGATGGTCGGTGCCTATCTGCTCCTGACCGACCGTTTCATCAACTCATCCATCTATGACGATCTAGGCAATGGATTACCGGATTTTGCCCAACGCACCGTCTCTTTTGATCCAGCTGCGCCGCTTACCAGCTTTGTTGCTGATGATAACGATAATACCGCGTTCGCGCTGTTCTTTAACTTGGCTTATGATGTGACTGAAGATCTGGAAATTGCCTTTGCTGGTCGCTACGATCGTGATGAGCGTGAGCAAACGGTAAGCGACGAGCAAGGCCTGTATACGGATGGCATGCTGACGGGGACCATCGGTGCACCAGGCGCGGTGAATGAGGCAGACTTCGATCTCTTTCAACCGAAAGTCACCGTGCGCTATCAGGCGACCGAAACCCTCAACCTGTTTGGCTCTTGGGGCCGCGGCTTTCGAAGCGGGCAATTCAACCAGAATGGCGTTGGCGCACAGGCAGCCAATCTAACGCCCCCCTTGATCGGGATTTCTGACCTCCTTCCACAGGAGGAGACGTCTACCTTTGAGCTTGGCTTCAAAACGAGCTTCCTCAATGATCGCATCACTTTAAATGGCTCTGGCTATCGCACGACTGTGGAAAATGCGCCCTATTTCGTGTTCGTCGGCGCGCTGAGCGCACAGATTTTGGTGCCCATTGATGAGATCAGAATTTGGGGCGGTGAGGTGGAGCTTGCGGCCAACATACTGGAAGGCCTTGATTTTTACGCAAGTGTCGGCATCGCTGATAGCTCCATCCAAGAATATGGTCTTAATCCCGACTTTGTTGGAAACCGCGCGCCTTATGTGGCCAAATACACGTTCAACACAGGGCTACAATACCGCGTGCCTATCACGGATGAATTCAATGGCTTTGGCCGCATCGATTATGAGCGCCGTGGCCCACAGTTCTGGGATCCGGACAATTCAACAGAACGCGATGCGCTCAATTTGGTCAATCTTCGGGTCGGGATTGAAGGCGGTGAACGCTGGTCCTTTATTGGTTCAATCGAAAACCTAACGGATGAAGAATATAACTCAGAGCTCGTCCTGGGCGGCTTTGCCCATGCCGCGCAGCCACGTATTTGGCGGCTCGATTTGCGGGTAAACTTTTAGGCAGTTGGATTTAGACGCTGGTTGCCTAGAAGGCGATTAAACAAAGGAACGACATCATGCGCGTGGCAACGGATGTTGGCGGCACGTTTACCGACCTCGTATGTGTTGAGGAGACTGGAATCCGGATTGCGAAATCTGATACCACGCCGCCTAATTTCGAACAGGGCGTCCTCAAGGTTGTTGATAAAGCCGACATCGAGTTACCAGCGATTGAAGACTTCGTGCATGGCACAACGGTCGTTATCAACGCGCTGTTGTCGCGGCGCGGTGCAAAAACTGGGCTCATCACCACCCGCGGCTTTCGCGATGTCTTGGAAATTGCACGCGGAAATCGGCCAGATCTTTTCAATCTAGCCTTTGACAAGCCGGCGCCATTCGTGCCGCGCTATTTGCGTCAAGAGATTACCGAACGTCTCGACTATCTCGGCCGTGTCATCGAAGCGCCAAAGCTTGAAGAGCTTGCACTTATCATCGACGGATTTAAGGCAGATGGTGTGGAAGCGGTTGCCATTGCTCTCCTCCATTCCTATGTCAATCCCGATCATGAGCTGGCCGTGGAAAGACGGGTCCGGGAGCTGTGGCCCGATGTTTCGATCATTTCATCACACGCCATATGTGGCGAGTGGCGGGAATATGAACGTACCAGTACCGTTGTGCTGTCGGCCTATGTGCATCCTATCGCCAAAGGATATCTGGCCTCACTTGATGACCAAATGGGCGCTCGCGGGCTTTCCAGCAAACCCTTGATTATGCGCTCAAATGGCGGCGTTGCGACAGTCGATGGTGCGCGCAATGACCCAATTTCCATGGTTGAGTCCGGCCCAGCCAGCGGCATGCTTGGTGCCGCCGCCCTTGGCAGGCAAATTGGCGAACCGAACCTAATTGCACTCGATATTGGCGGCACAACGGCGAAGACCGCGCTTATTGAAGATGCCGCTGTGAAAATCACCACGAATTATAAAATTGAATGGGACCGTGCCAACCCAGGCTATCCAATCCGGACCCCGGTGGTTGACCTGGTAGAGATTGGCAACGGCGGCGGCTCAATTGCTTGGGTCGATGATGGTGGCCGCCTGCATGTGGGCCCGCAAAGTGCTGGCGCATTGCCGGGCCCGGCTGCGTACGGCCGCGGTGGCACCAACATTACAACCACAGATGCCAATTTGATGCTTGGCCGCATTAATCCAGCTCTGTTCTTAGGAGGCTTGCAAAAGCCAAACTGGGACAACGTCAATGCTGCTTTTGCAGCGCTTGAAAAGGAGCTTGGTGAAAGCAAGGACGATATCGCGCGCGGCATCATTCGAATTGCCAATGCAAATATGATCAATGCGCTTAAACTAGTCTCCCTCAACAAAGGCTATGACCCGCGCGACTTTGCCCTCATTGCGTTTGGCGGCGGCGGCGCGATGCATGCCGTCGCCTTAGCGGAAGAGCTGATGACGCCAAAAGTCATCATCCCGGTCAATTCATCGGTGTTTTCTGCCTGGGGCATGCTGATGTGCGATCTGCGCCGGGATTTTTTGAAGACTGACGTAAAACTGTTTTCACCCGAAACAGCAGGCGCGGTCGAAACAGCTTTTAAAGATCTCGAGGATCACGCCCGAACGGTAAGCCTGAAAGAGGGTATGCCAGAGGACAAGCTGCGCATGGAGCGATTTGCCGATATGCGCTATGCAGGCCAAGAGCATACGGTTAAGGTCGCGCTCCCTTGCAAAGCCTTTGATGCGCAGACCATTGGTCAATTCGCGGATGAATTCCACCGCGCTCACAAGCGAGAATATACCTTCGAGCTCGATGCGCCGATTGAGCTGGTCAATGTGCATATCGTCGTGTTTGCCGATATTGACAAAAAGCCGTTGCCAGAACGGACTGTAACGGGGCGGACCGTGGACGAAACGCACAAAGGAGCACGCATAATAGACTTTGATGAGGCTGGCATTCACGAAGCACATGAATATGACCTCGGAGGACTAGAGCCAGGCATGCTCATTACGGGTCCGGCCGTCATCGAGGATGCGACCACAACGCTGGTCATATCGCCCGGTAAACGCGCCGAAATGGATGCTTATGGCAATATTCATTTTGAAATGGTGGGATGATGATTGATCATTAGTCCGACAAGATTAGCCAAGAAATCATCAATAATGCGCTGGTGGCGATTGGCGATGAAATGTTCGAGGCCATGGCACGCTCATCCATGAGCCCGATCATATACGAGGTGCTTGATTATTCCGTCGGTCTGACCACCAAGGACGGCGAGCTTATTGCCCAAGGCAACGGGACAACCGTCTTCCTAGGCATGATTGATGCGCTCGTTAAGGAAATCATTGCCAAATTTGGCACCGCTGACGCCATTCAGGATGGCGATGTTTTCATTAGCAACGACCCTTATTTTGGAACGCATTTGTCAGATGTTGCCATTGCCAAACCGATCTTCTTTGAAGAGCAACTGGTTGGGTTTGCAGTGAACAAAGCGCACTGGGTCGATGTTGGCGGCATGGTGCCCGGCAGTTTCACACCGTCCTCAACGGAGATTTACCAGGAGGGTTTGCAAATCCCCACCATGAAAGTCATGGAAGGGGGAAGACTGCTGCAATCTGTGCTTGATCTGATCGCAGCGAATATTCGCTTGCCGCGAGACTCTCTGGGCGATTTTTGGGCCGGCGTTGCTGCCAACAACGTGGGGGCTGAGCGGCTGATGAAATTATATGAGAAATATGGTCTTGACGCCATGGATGCAGCCATGGCGGGCCTGCTTGACTATGGCGAAGCCACGATTGCTGCAGAGCTCAAAAAGCTGCCAAAGGGTGTGTTCGAAGCGGAAGACTGGATGGATGATGACGGCCATAGCGACGACCCGTTGCGGGTATGCGTAAAGGTCGAAATTACAGAGGATAGATTCACCGTCGACTTCACCGGTTCGGCGCCGCAAGCGCTTGGTCCCATCAACCACGGTCGCACGGCTTTGGTTGCTGCAGTGCGCACCATCTTCAAAGCCCTCACCAATCCGCAGATATCCTCAAACGGCGGCTGCTTTCGCGCACTGGAAGTGATTTGTCCAGAGCGGACTATTTTTACCGCTGAACGCCCGGCGCCGGTTTCAACCTATTGGGAAACCATGCTTTACGCAGAAGATCTGATCTGGAAAGCGATGTCTGAACATCTGCCAGACCGTTTGACAGCAGGACATCTGTTGTCGGTCTGCGCATTTATCCTCTCAGGCAGTCATCCTGAAACAGGCGAAGATGTGATCCTAGTTACGCCCTTGGTTGGCGGCTGGGGCGCAATGGCAAACCGCGATGGGCTAAATGGTCAATTCTCTGTCGCTGATGGCGAAACCTATAATATTCCAGTAGAGATCCAGGAAGCGCGCTATGGGGTGCGGATCAAACAATATGCCTTTCACAATGAAGATGGCGGCGAAGGGAAATACCGCGGCGGCAAAGGGGTTTACCTCGACTATGAAATGCTGTGTGATAGTGCGAGCTTGGGCGGCAGTTTTGGGCGCTTTAAATTTCCGCCATGGGGCGCTGCCGGCGGCAATACAGGTTCCCCAAATTACGTCGAACTCATCCGCAAAGATACGTCGAGCAATGTGCGAGAGCTTTATGGCAAGCCGGCCCAGGTAAAGATACAAAAAGGTGATATTATACGCTGTGTCACAGCAACGGGCGGCGGCTGGGGCAACCCCCATGAACGCGCCCAAGCTGACCTAGAAAATGATATCAAAAACGGCTTTGTCACTCCTGAACAAGCGGCCAGATATTATCATCAGGAAGTAGCGGCGGAGTAGCCACGATGAAGATCAGAGCCGCGTCCGACATCGGCGGCACGTTTACCGACTTGGTTTATTTTGAGATCGACGAGGCCTCCGGCCAAGTGCGTTCAATTCAGGCGGAAAAAGCCCACACCACGCCGCCACATTTCGAAGAAGGGGTCGCACGCGTCTTTGAGAAAGCCAATGTCGCTCTCACCGACATCCAGTTCTTTGGCCACGGCACCACAGTCGTTATCAACGCGCTGACAGAGCGCAAGGGCGTTAAAACTGGCCTGATTACCACAGCGGGTTTTCGCGACGTATTAGAAATTGCACGTGGCAATCGACCGGACTTCTTTAATCTGCGCTATAAGAAGCCGAAGCCGTTCATCCCGCGCTATTTATGCAAAGAAGTCACCGAGCGCATGACCTATAAAGGCGAAGCGCGCACGGCACTTGTCGAGGCCGATATCGATGCCGCTGTGGCGGAGCTTAAAGCCGAAGGCGTTGAGGCTATTGCTGTGAGTTTGCTGCATGCCTATGCCAATCCAGCGCATGAGATTGCAGTTTTAAAACGGCTTGAAGAGATATGGCCTGAGGTTTCTGTTGTCGCGTCCCACCAGATATCGCGAGAATGGCGCGAATATGAGCGGAGCAACACGGCAGCAGTATGTGCTTATGTACTGCCGACGACCGAAAAATATCTCAGCAAGTTGGAAACGCGGCTGGCTGATGAAGACTTCTCTGGTGCGTTCTATGTAATGCAGTCCAATGGCGGCATCGACACCGTCGCAGCCACCAAACGCACGCCCATCTCTATTGTAGAATCGGGTCCTGCCAGCGGGGTGCTTGGCGCCGCAGCGCTGGGCGAGGCTTTGGGCCTTAAAAACATCATCGCCTTTGACATTGGCGGCACAACGGCGAAGTGTTCCTTGATAGACGACGGCAAAGTCGCCGTCACAAGCCAATATATGATTGAACGCAGCCGCACATCGGCAGGCTACCCCATCATCACCCCGGTGGTCGATATTGTGGAAATTGGTAATGGCGGCGGGTCGATCGGCTGGGTCGATGACCATGGGAAAATGCATGTGGGCCCGCAAAGCGCCGGCGCGCTGCCCGGCCCGGTTGCCTATGGCAAGGGCGGCACACAGCCAACCACGACGGATGCCAACCTAATGCTGCGCCGCATAAACCCATCCTATTTCATTGGCGGAGAGATAGAAGCTGATATGGCTGCGGTTGAAGCGGCCTTTGCGAAGCTCGGCGCGAAACTTGGCCTGTCAGCGCAGGAAGCTGCGCGCGGCGTAATCCGCATCGCCAACAACAACATGACCAATGCCCTCAAGCTCGTCTCCATCAACCGCGGCTATGACCCGCGCGATTTCACAATGATTGCCTTTGGCGGTGGCGGAGCGATGCATGCGGCTGCCCTGGCTGCTGAACTCAATATCCCCAAGGTCATCATCCCAGCACATAGCTCAGTGTTTTCCGCCTGGGGCATGCTGATGTCTGATTTGAGACGGGATTATATTCGCACCCGCCCCAGCAAACTGGATCAGGAAGAAGCTACTCACATCGAGGCTAGCTTTGCGCAGATGGAAGCGGAAGCTCTTGACGCCTATCAATCAGAAGGTATCGACGCGGCGCGTGTTCGTACCGAACGAGCCCTTTCAATTCGCTATCAAGGTCAAGAACACTCGGCTTTGGTGCCTGTGCGCAAAAGAAACTTGATGGCAGGCGATATCGATGAAATCATTCAGGATTTCAAAGCAGCCTATGAAAAGGAATATACCTACCGATTGGATAATGCCGTGGAAGTGGTGAACTATAACGTTACCGCGTATGCGGATGTGGATCGCCCCAAATTAGCAGTTATCGATGACACGGGCGACTTGGATAACGCGCTGAAAGGCAGTCGCCGGGTGGATTTTGATACCCAGGGCGTTGCCACCACCGCGGTTTATGACCGCGCCAAGCTCGGCCGAGGGGCGGAGATAAAGGGCCCAGCCATTCTTGAGGAAGCGGGGTCAACCACGGTTTTATTTCCAAGCCAACGCGCCCGTGTTGACGATCATGGCAACTTACATATCGAGATTTAGATGTCGACGAGCCCAGCCAGCATAACCAACGCGCACGACCCAATTACCATTGAGATCATTCAAAGCGCCCTTACGGCGATTACTGACGAAATGTTTGCCACCATGTGCAAAACGGCGATGAGTTCTATTATATATGAAGTTCTCGATTTCGGCGTTGCACTGTTCAATGCCAGAGGCGAACTGGCCAGCTCAGGCTCCGGTATTCCCGGCTTTATTGGCATGCTTCAGCCAGGCGTACAGGCAATCATTTCAAAATTCTCTGGCGCGGGCGAGATAAACGACGGCGATATTTTTCTGCTCAATATCCCGCACAAAGGTGGGGTTAGCCATATCAATGATGTCGTTTTAATCATGCCGGTGTTTTCTGCTGGCCATATCATCGGCTGGTTATCAAACAAAGCACATTGGGTTGATCTGGGCGGTGCATTTCCAGGGGGAATAAGTCCGGACGCAACTGAGATCTATCAAGAAGGCCTTCAGCTGCCTGGCATAAAAGCTATAGATTCAGGCAAATTGAACCAAGCCGTGCTTGACATCATCCTCAGCAATTCGCGTGTTCCGGAGACAACTGAAGGCGATTTTTGGGCTGGTGTCGCGTCCATGCGCGCAGGCCAGAAAAGGTTCTTATCGCTCGCTGAAAAATATGGCGAGGATGCCGTTCGATTTGCCATCGAGGATTATATTGAACTGGGCGAAAAGATTGCACGGCAGGCGATGGCCGATCTGCCCAAAGGCGTTTTTCATGCTCAAGAAACCCTGGAAGATGACCTGACCATCAACGCTGTTATAACGATCACCGATGATAAATTCCTGGTCGATTTACGCAATAATCCAAAACAGAGTGCCACCAGTTCGCTTAATGCATCGCACGATTCTACGTTTGTGGATTGCATGATGATTTTCAAGGCGATCACCAGCCCCGAGACCTTCGGCAATGCTGGATCCTTCCGGCCGATAGAAATGCTGGTCGATACAGGCTCCATGTTTGCCGCAGAATATCCCACCGCCGTTGGGGTCTACTATGAAGCAAGTATGCTGATGTTTGACCTTCTGTGGAAGGCGCTTGCGCCAGCAATGCCGGAGCGTCTGACGGCTGGCCATTATGCCTCGATATGCGGCACCTTTATGGGCGGCCCTCACCCCGAGACTGGCCATAACCACGGTATTGTCGAGCCGCAGCTGGGCGGTTGGGGCGCATCGCAAGATAGTGACGGCGTCAATGCCCTCTACACTGGTTTTCATGGCGACACTTTCAACGTGCCGGTTGAGATTACCGAACAGCGCAACGGGCTTATGGTGGACCGCCTTTGTCTTAACGATGCGCCGGGCGGCGAAGGCGAATTCATTGGTGGCAAGGGTATTACCCTGGATTATCGCATCATGACAGAGAAGTGGTGGCTGACCATGGCCTATGTCCGCTCTGAAGTCGGCCCTTGGGGCTTAAAAGGTGGCCTGGAAGGGACCACGAATTATGTCGAGGTTGTCCGCGCTGATGGAGAGACCACGCGCTATTCCGCCTGTACTGCGGTTCCACTTGGTCAAGATGACGTGGTGAAAGTCTATACCGCAACTGGCGGCGGCTACGGCGATCCTAAGGACCGCTCGCAAGAAAAGGTGTGGGAAGACATAAAAAATGGCTATGTCTCGCCAGAACGGGCCAAACAGATTTACGGCCTGTCAGATTAGGCAGTGATGTGTAGCGTCGCTAAACCACGGGCCGCAAGAACAGCATGACCGATCATATCGCGTCGGCCACCGGAACCAATGAATTCGCCGATGGCGCTGTGCCAGAGAGTGTCACCTCAAGTGCGCTGCATCTAGCGCTCATCATCATCGGGGGCACGATTGGGTTTTCAGTCTTCATCGTTGCCGCCCAAATCGGCGGCGCACTAGGCTATGCGCAGGCGGCGCTTGCATTTGCGCTTGGCAGCTTTGTGCTTGGCGTACTAGCAACGATGACGAGCTATATCGGTGCCCGCTCGCGCCTTTCTACCTATTTGTTGCCGCTATATGCCTTTGGCAGTCGCGGCGCAAAACTAGCCAACGCGGCCGTCGCCATATCACTGATCGGATGGTACGGGGTCATCAGCAACTTTCTGGGCCAAGCAGGTCGGCAAATGCTGATGGACGCATTCGGCTTTACCGCGCCAACCTGGGTGATGGTGCTCATCGCCAGCAGCTTGATGATTTTCATCACAATCAGAGGCTTTAAAGGGATAGATAAGCTGGCCCTCTATTTGGTTCCCATCATGCTGCTTTTCCTTGGGTTTGCCGCCTGGCGCAGCTTCTTTGCCGGGACTGGCGCACCTGTCACCTTAACTAGCGATTTTAGTTTTCAAACAGCGGTATCGGCAGTCGTGGGCAGCTACATTTCGGGCGCAATTATCCAGCCCGACTACAGTCGTTTTGCAAAAAGCCATAGCGGCGCCATTTGGTCCGTCTTTGTTGAACTCGCCGTCATCTTTCCCATTGTTCAGTTTCTCTCAGCGATCCCCAGTGTCAGTGTTGGCAATCCTGACCTGCTTGCCACGATGGCCGCTCTCGGGTTGTCTATCCCCGCCTTTTTCCTGTTGGCGCTCGGCGCGTGGTCAAGCAATGTGCTGTGTCTTTACTCATCGGGCCTGTCGATTGCGACACTGACTGATAAGATAAATCTTCAGCACATTATCTTCGTCATTGGCGTCATTGGCACGGCCGTTGCCTTTGCGCCAGCACAGGGCTACTTGGTGCACTTCTTAGTGGTGCTTGGGGTTGTCATCCCCCCCATCGGCGCAATTTATGTGGTAGATGGCTTTATTTTGCGCCGGTTTCGCTATAGCGCCAATCAAATAGACTTTGCTTGGCCGGCCCTTGCAGCATGGCTCTGTGGCTCTGGCTTCGGCTTCGCCTCGCAATCCGGCTTTGCTCAAATTAGTGGTATATCCTCTATTGACTCTCTGATCGTGACCGTCCTTGCCATCCTTGCCTTCACGAAAGCCCAAAGCCACCTATTTCGGTGAT
>CAKZYD010000096.1 GCA_937884085.1 uncultured Sphingomonadales bacterium
ATGCGCGTCACAATGGTCCCGCGCACGCCGGCAATAACAATCGGCGCGAAGGACGCGATTGCATAACTACCGAGCACCACCTCCAGCGCGAAGAAGACACCGGCAATGGGCGCGTTAATACTTGCGGCAATGGCCGCTGCGACGCCGCAACCAAGCAAGGTCCGTGCGGTCGCTGGCGGCGCGCGCAGCCAACCAGAGACGGCGGAGGCGAGCGCCCCGCCCAAGTGAATCATTGGCCCTTCCCGGCCAACTGAAGAACCTGAGCCCAAGGCCGTGATTGAGACCATAGCGCTGTAAAGCGCGCCCTTCACCGGCACCTTGCCAGCGCCCACCATATTGGCTTCCATCACATCCGCCACAGAGCCGGCGGGCTGTCCGCGCAGCAGGCTGCGAAGCATGAGAGCGACCAAGCCGCCGCCAATGACTGGTGGGAAAACCTTCAAATACCAAGGCAAAGCGCGCAGCTGGTCCACCATGTCCTCGGCGGCGGTTCCGTAGCTGAGGAACTGGATAGATTCGACGCCAATGCGAAAGACGAGCGAGGCATAGCCAACCACCACGCCAATAACGGCGGCGGCAATGCCTGTCGCAACAGGATCAGTGCCCCGATCACCAATTTGGCGCACCCAGTCGGCGGCGCGCGCTGCGCGATAGTCTAGCCAACCTTGCATCTTGAAGTGACCACAATCTCCCCATACGTCTGTGAAGGCTATGGCAGAGAGTTTTGGTACACCGCCAGCGCTTTTTCGCCTGCCGCTCGTTTTACTCCTCCGCATGTGAAAGTGCGTCCGTTTTGAAAAAAGTCCTTCTTGTTCTAACGAGCCTAGTCGCCGCTTTGGCAGCCGTGGTTCTGATTGTCCCATCCTTCTTCGATTGGAACAGCCAAAAGGCGCTGATCGAAGAGCAGGGATCGCTGGCCGTTGGCCAACCGGTGCGCATTGCTGGAGACTTATCGCTAGCGATTTTGCCCAAGCCGCATTTGATGGCAGGAGGCCTCACCGTCGGCGATAAAGACGACTTAACCGCGGGGCCTTATGTCTCGGCAGGTCTTATCGATATCCGCGTGGCGTTTCTGCCGCTGCTCTCGGGCAAAATTGAAGCCAGCCGCGTCCTTCTTGAAAAACCTGAAATCATCGTCCTGACGAGACAAGCACAGCCTCCTGACACGGGTGAAGAACCGGAGGAGACATCCGCCACCACCCTGGATTTCGCTTTACCCGAAGTGATTATCGACGATGGAAAAATTACCCTTTTAGATGCGGGAACGCAGGCACAAACCACTGTTTCCTATATCAATCTAACGCGCTCGGCAGACTCCTTGGAAGGGCCTTTCGGCGCGGAAGGCGCCTTGGATTATGAAGGCACACCGATCAATATCTCAGCACAAACCAACAGCATCTCAGGCACCGAAAACCGTTTTGACGCCAGCGTGTCCGTCCCCTCTGCGGGTGGCTTAGCGGCGAAAGTGAGCGGATCTGTCCATGACATGCTTGGACAAGCACTAGGCGCTCAAGGCACATTGGACATCACAGCCACAGATTTAAGCGCGGCGCTTGCAACACTGGCTGGCGATGGCAATGCGGCGCTCAGCGGCCGCCCCCTTGATGGCACAGCGGCACTCAGCTTTGAGAACAATGTGCTGGCCATCAGCAACCTACGCATTCGCTCGCAGGACATTGATGTGACCGGCACTGGCAGTGTTGCAGTCGGCGGCGAAAAAACGGTTGGCGTTATTACCGTGAGCATGCGGCCGGTTGACCTCCGCCCCTTCAAGAGCGGCGACCCCAGTGAAACCGCTGCCTTATTAGCGCCCATTAAGGCGGCCTTGCCGGAAAACTTGGAATTCACGCTCAATGCCACCGTGGAAGCGCTGGAGGGTTTGCCGATACGGATAGACCGCATCACCGTGCAAACCAGAGTGGCGGACTCCAAACTGGTTCTGCAAAATGCCGAGGCGATGCTGCCGGGCGGCGTCATGGTGTCATCCAAGGGGGAATTATCGCCTCAAGGCGATGTCCTAATCGGACCTCTGTCGGTTAAGATTGCAGGGGCAAATGCGCAATCGCTGCTTCGTCAGCTCAAGGGGCCTGAGGCGGCCCTTCCGCCTGCGCCTATTCCGCTTGATATGACTTTGGACGGCCTGTTCGACGCAGAAGAATTTCGCCTGCGGGCAATGGTCGGGAAACTGGGCGAGACGACCTTGAGCGGGTCCGCCCGAGTGAGCTATGGCGCTGCACCAAACGTCGGCCTCAACGCCCGGTTTGGCACCGTCAATCTCGATGATTGGACAGGGCAAACACCTGCAAAACCGTCTGAACCCAATGATGCACAAGCGGCGCCGTTTGGCGGAACACTAATAGCCGCCGTCGCAGTTGAGCAGCTGCTGCGCGGCGGCGAAACGTTTAACGGCCTGCAGCTGAGGGGAACAATCAAAGACGACGTGCTGCAGCTGGAGACCCTGCAGCTTGGCGAGGCGCCAGGCGGCGAAGTCGCAGCGCAGGGGCGCATTGTAGGCCTCAGTTCAGACAATCCCACGCTCGACCTAACCTACAAGGCTGCTGGCCAATCGGCCAATCAATTGCTAGCGCTTGCCGGGCAGGCGCCCAATGATATGCTCAGTTCCGCCGGTGCGGTTGCCTTGGGGGGCGCCATCAAAGGCACAGCGGCAAATGCGCAAGCCACCATCGTCGGCACGATTGGGGCTATGACCTTGGATGGAGAGGCCAGTGCAAGAAGCCTGGGTGAGGCAAGCCAAAGCGCCAAAGGAACGCTGCGCCTCAACCACAAAAACCCCGCTCAATTTCTGGCAGACCTGGAGCTCATCGACGCCTCCATGGTTGGCCCGCCATCGGGACCGCTGAAGCTCACCAGCACCTTCGCAGCTGAAGGCGATACCATCAACGCGGATATGGTGGCCGTTACGACAGAAGGTCGCCTCAATGGTCGCTATGCCGCTGGCGGTGAGCGTTTGGAGCTTGCCGTGGCCGCAACGGCCAAAGATATTACGCAGTTCATCAATGGGCTGGGCTTCGTCTTCGACCCGGCTGGCAGCCGTCTTGGCGGCCTTGATGTAGCGATGAGTCTTGCCGGACCGCCAGAGGCGCTGCTGGCCCGCGACTTAAAGCTCAATATCGGCCCAGCGAAACTGCAAGGCAGTGGTCAGTTCGATATCAGCGGGGATGTCACCCAAGTGGACCTGAGGTTCACAGGCGACAATTTTGATTTGGCGGCCCTGATGCCGGAAGCGGAAACCGGCGCCCAGCAAGCAAAAGCCGGCACGGGAGAGCGCTGGTCCAAAGAGCCGCTTGAACTTGACGGACTAGAAGCAATCGATGGCGTTGTGCGCCTCGATTTAGGCCGGCTGACCTGGGAAGATTATGAACTAACCGATGCCCGGCTCAGCCTCAGCAGCCAAGGAAAATCCATCCGCGCTGCGCTTGAACGCGGCCAGCTTTTTAGTGGCCCGGCCTCGCTGGCCATCGCTTTAGACGGGCGCAAGGCCTTGCCAATTCTGAATGTCGATATCGGCGTGAAAGGCGGGGATATCGCAAAGGCAACACAATCAAGCGCCGCCATTGCGCCCTTGACCGGCACCTTCGATTTAACGGGCAAATTTTCTGGGATTGGCGCCAGCCAGTTCGATCTTGTGCAAACACTTGTGGGCGAAGCACGCTTTGCAGCGCAAGACGGCGTTATCAATGGCATCGACATCGTGCGCGTGAATGAACGGTTTGGCAATTTGTCCACCGTGGCCGATTTTGTCAGCGTTGCCGGCAGCGCCTTGCGCGGTGGGCAGACGGCCTATGAGGTGATTTCCGTGGATGTTGTGGCCCAGGATGGCGTGATTACCACCCAGAATATGGTCACCCAGATTGACGGCGGCGCAAAAGCCAGCCTGGCCGCCAAAATCAATCTGCCGCAATGGTCCGTCTCATCGACGGGCTCTTTTGCCTTGGCCGACCATCCCGACGCACCGCCAGTGGGCGTCACCATGGTCGGCGCCTTGGACAGTCCGGAAATCACTTATGAAACAGAAGCCATCCAAAACTATCTCGGTGTGCGCTTTGGAAAAGCCGTCTTAAAGGGTGTTGTGCGCGGAGAAGGCTTTGGCTTTAAAGACTTGATTGGCGGGCGCCAGCAGCAAACCTCAGGCACGCAAAGCAGTGGCGAGCCGACTGAGTTGAGCACTACGGCCGAGGAAACCGAAGAAGATGCTGGAACCCCAGAGGAGCAGCTCCGCGACCTCATCCTGGAAGGCCTGTTTAAACGCAAAAGGAATTAAGGGACGGGTGTGAGCAGGCTCTCTGCCGCCGCCCGTGCCGCTTCAGTAATGGTCTCGCCGGAGAGCATGCGGGCGATTTCCTCACGCCTGTCCGCGTCGCCAAGCAACACCACGTTTGTGGTCACGTCCTGCCTACCGGACTTGGCGATTTGCCAATGCCGCTGTGCCAAGGCAGCCACTTGCGGTGAGTGTGTCACTACGATGACCTGCCCATCGTCTGCCAACCTGGCCAACCGTTTGCCGACCGCCGCCGCTGTCGGTCCGCCAACGCCGCGGTCCACCTCGTCAAATACCATCGTACTGGCCCCGCCCTGCCCGGCAAGCGCCACCTTCAGCGCCAAGATAAAGCGCGACAGCTCACCGCCTGATGCGATTTTGATAAGCGGACCAAAAGGGGCGCCGGGATTGGTCGATATCTCAAAACGGGCCGTTTCAGCACCACTTGATGACCAATGGTCATTTTTCACAGGCTCAAGCACCGTTTGGAATTTGGCTGCATCCATTCGCAGCGGCGGCAGCTCGCCATTTACAGCTTTATCAAGCTTAGCAGCGGCAGCGCGGCGTTTTGCGCTGAGCGCCCGTGCTACGTCTTCAACGGCGCCTCGCGCTGCGGCGAGCGCCTGCTCAAGCGCTCCAACATCCGTTTCCGCTGCATCCAAGAGAGTGAGCTTTTGGCGAAACGTCTCGGCGAGGTCAGGCAATCGGTCCACGGCCATATCATGCTTGCGGGCAAGGCCGCGCAGGTCAAATAGGCGCTGCTCAACGCTGTCGAGTTCAGCCGGGTCAATATCAACAGAGCGAATGAGGTCGGAGAGCTGGCTCAAAGCTGCATCGGTTTCAATCGCAGCCCGGTCGAGCATATCGAGGACGGGCGCAAGACGTTCATCTTCGGCCTCAGGCAAACGCGCTAAGGTGCGGATAAGGCTGCGCAACTGCGCATCGGGCCCACCTTCCTCTGTGGCTTGCGCATAGGCATCTTGCAGGCTCGACAGCATGCGGCTACCCCGCTGCATCTCTGCCCGGCGCAGAGCGAGGCTCTCCTCTTCACCGACCTTTGGCGCCAATCGCTGAAGCTCTTCTGTGCAGGTGCGCAGGTAATCTTCCTCGGCGGCCATTTCAGCGATTTGCGCTTGCCGCTTTGCAAGCGTTTTGGCAGCACTTTGATAGGTTTGAAAGGCGCTATCCACCGCCGCCAATGTCTTGGCATGGCCACCAAATTGGTCGAGCAGAGACAAATGCCCTTTAACGTCTAGGAGCCCGCGCTCATCATGCTGGCCATGAATTTCAACCAGGATCGCACCGACAGCCCTTAAGAGCCCCGCACTCACCGGTGCATCGTTGATATAAGCCCGGCTGGCACCATCGGCTTTAATGCGGCGGCGCAGAATAAGCTGGTCTTCAAGCTCAATATCGGCCTCTTCCAGAAGCGCCTGGAGGTCAGCGCGCTGTGCGCCTTCAAAGACCGCCGTGACGCTGCCTTTCTCGCTGCCGGCGCGGAGCAGCCCGGCATCCGCCCGCGCACCGAGCGCTAGATTGAGGCTACCAAGCAAGATGGATTTGCCAGCGCCGGTCTCCCCAGTCAGGACGTTGAGGCCACGGTCCAGCTCTAAGGTGAGCTGCTTGATCAGGACGATATTTTCAATGCGAAGGCTGCTGAGCATTGGGAGCATCTAAGCACAGCAAGTGCGTCGGGGCAGTTGGTTCACGATCATCCGTCATTCGCCGACTTGGTCGGCGAATCCATTTTTGAGCCTAGACTCCAGTTTCTACCATGAATGGCCCGCTCAAGTCGGGTCATGACGCCTCTTTTTGCCGGGAAAATCAATATGCAAATGCCCTCAGCAGTGTAGTGGAACGCTGCTTGGACCTATCCCTTATCCTGTATCAAGTCATAGGAATAGCGATACCATTTGCTGCCGGGGTAATTGTAGCCAAGAATAGCAGCCGACTTTTGCGCTTCAGCCCTAATGCCGAGCGACAGAAAGCTTTCGGTCATGCGGTGCAGCGCTTCGGGTGTATGACTTGTCGTATCATAGCGGTCGACAACGGTCTTAAACCGTCCGATGGCTGCCAAATGCTGCCCGCGGCGCTGATAAAAGCGGCCGACTTCCATCTCTTTGCCTGCCAAATGGTCTCGGGTCATGTCTATCTTCAGCTTGGCATCTTCCGCATAGTCCGACTCTGGGAACCGCCGCTCCACTTCGCGCAGCGCCTGCAGCGCCCGCTGCGTCATCTTCTGATCGCGGGTGACATCGATGATGCGCTCATAATGGCAAATGGCGATGAGGTAGTAGGCGTAGTCGGTTTCCTTATTGCCGGGATGTAGCGTTAAAAAGCGCTCCGCCGACAGCACTGCGTCATCATATTTGTTGGCGCGGTAATAGGCATAGGCGCTCATCAACTGCGCGCGGCGCGCCCAAAGCGAATAGGGATGCTGGCGCTCAACCTCATCAAAAAAGACCGCCGCATCGGTGTAGCGGCCACGCTCTAGATAGTCTTTGCCGAGGTTATAGAGCGCCCCCACATCGCGGGCGACGAACTTGCGCTCCCGGTCATCGGATGAACAGGCCGTTAGTAAGGTAACGACGCAGACCAAGCTTATTGCCAGAGCGCGCATATATCTCCTCGCCGGAACAACTGGGCAAAGATGGTGAGGCCGAATGCCCTAAATCATTTGCTTCCGGTCTCTTTATAGCGGCCATTTCGGCAAAGAAAAGGCGGCAACCGCAGATGCGGCGCCGCCAGTTAGGTGGTCTGGATAAAAAAGGGTGGAGAACGAAGCCTCAGCGTTCTTCGGGCTTAGTTCACCTGGCGGAACAGGAAGTTTGGAATTTCCAATTCACCGTCTTTTGCTTTCGGCTTAGGCGCTGGCTCGACCGGCGCTGTTTCAGTTTGCGGCGGCTCTGGCTCATGCGTGGTAATCGTTACCTCGTCCGCCGTCTGCGATGTCGGCTGCGGCGTCTCGGTTTTGCCGCTCAGGCCGCGCTTGACCATGTCAAACAGCGAGGGCGGCATATCCTTGTCCGCAGTGTCCTGCGTCAACGGCATATCTGCTTTTACCGCAGGCTTCTCAACCGTCATGGCCGGCTCAGGCACAAAGGTCCGGGCTGGTTGCTGCGGTGCTTCTTCAACAGCAATGGTCATGAGGTCGAGCGGTGCGGTGGCTGTCGCCGCTGCAACGCCTGTTTTGGCAGCCGCGGCAACATCATCGCCCACAACCTTGAGCGCGACCTTTTCCGCAGGCGCTTCTTCTTCAAGCACAGTGCTGGCGAGGTCGGCCGCGTCCTTCTGGGCCTCAACTTGACGCGGATTGGGCTGCACATCGGCTTCAGCGTCAATACCTGAGGCAACGACAGTGATGCGGAATTTTCCGTCGAGCTCTGGGTCCAGCGCAGCGCCGAAAATGACGTTGGCTTCTGGGTCCACTTGGTCAGAGATGTGGGTAACAGCCTCGTCGATTTCCCACAGCTTGAGGTCATGGCCGCCGGTGACGTTGACGACAACGCCCTTGGCGCCCTTGAGGGAGATTTCATCAAGCAAGGGGTTGGAGATAGCCGATTCTGCCGCTTCGGTTGCCCGGCGGTCGCCCTCACCTTCGCCGGTGCCCATCATGGCTTTGCCCATCTCGCTCATGGCGGTGCAGATGTCAGCAAAGTCAAGGTTGACCAGGCCTTCTGCCAGCATCAAATCGGTGATGCCGCGCACACCGGAGTGCAGCACATCATCGGCCATGGCAAAGGCGTCCACCAAAGTGGTGTTTTCATCAGCCAGCCGGAACAGGTTTTGGTTTGGAATGACAATCAGCGTGTCGACGTTGCGCTGCAGTTCATCAATCCCGCGGTCGGCCGCACGCATGCGCATCCGGCCTTCAAACTGGAAGGGCTTGGTCACCACGCCGACGGTGAGAATACCCATCTCCCGCGCAGCTTTAGCAATGACGGGCGCAGCGCCGGTGCCGGTGCCACCGCCCATACCAGCGGTGATGAACACCATGTTGGATCCATGCATCAGCGTTTGCATATCCGCCAAAGCCTCTTCCGCTGCAGCAGCGCCCACTTCCGGCCGGGCGCCCGCACCCAAACCTTTGGTTTGAGACAGGCCAAGCTGCACGCGCTCCCCTGCCTTTGATTTGGCAAGCGCCTGCGCATCAGTATTGGCAACCACAAAATCAACGCCGCGCAGATCAGCGGTGATCATGTTGTCGATAGCATTGCCGCCAGCGCCGCCCACGCCGATGACGGTGATTTTCGGCTTAAGCTCAGTCAAATTATCCGTTTCGAAGTCAATTGGCATCTCGCCCTCCTTCATGAAGTGTGTCCTCTTTCTCATCCAGGCTGTGCATGCCAGGCCGTGATACGCTGGACGGCGATGCGGTTTGATTTGTGCGAAAGGCGTTTAGGTACACGACTATCTGTGCCAGCCCTTTCACTCTGCTGGCGGTACTCGTTTCTTGATGGTTCACCATGCGTCCCTCAGCCATTTGAGGACTCGCTTGGGCCAAATAGGGGCTGGGCCGGTCAGGGTGGCGCCTTTTTTGAGGCGCCCCGCCGCACTGCTCAGTTCTTCACGCTCGCCGGTTAGAATGTGGCTAAGCGCGCCAATCATGCTGGAAAAGGCCGGCCCACGCATGGATGTGGGCAGGCCAGCATAGCGCTGCGGAAAGCCAAGCCGAACCGGGCAACCGAGAATTTGCTCGGCCAGCAAGTTCAATCCCTGCAGCTGGGCACCGCCGCCAGTCAGGACGACCGGGCCGGCATCGCGGCCAGAAAAGCCAGCGCGTTTCAGCTGCGCGGCAACACTTTCCAAAATCTCTTCGACGTCCGGCCGAATGAGGCTGATGAGGCGGGCTTTGCGAATGTCGGTTTGCTCCATGCCCCCTTCCGCCAAGCGCTGGGGTACGCTAATGACCTCCTTGAAGTCAGCGTCGCGCTGCCAAACACGGCCATGCTGTTTTTTAAGGCGGTCTGCATCGGTCACAGACAGACTGAGGCGCTTGGCTAAAGTGCGGGTGATGCGGTCGCTCCCCATGGGGTCAGCGCCTCCATAAATCAACTTAGACCCACAAAATATGGTGGTTGAACAAATTCCTCCACCTAAATCTACACATGCGACCCCATTTTCTTTCTCTTCGTCGTGTAAACAGGCCTGCGCGCTGGCGTAGCCGGAGAAAAGCAAGGCTGGAACGTCAAGCATGGCTTGATTGGCAAGGTTGTGGAGGTTGCCTGCATGGTCATTTTCGATGGCTTGGACGCAGATATCGAGGCTGAGGCGCTCGCCGAGCAGACCTTCCGGATTGCGCACCCCGCTTTTGCCATCGATGCTGAAGCAGGCTGGCACCGCGTGGAGCAGTGTCCCCGGCCCGGCATCTGCTTCCCGCTCGGCCAAACGGATGGTTTTGATGATGTCGCCGCGCTCTATGGCGTGCCCAGCGGCAGAGACCTCTACGCGGATGCCATCATTGCCCAGATGCCCGCCGCTCGTCACCACCACGGCCTGCTCGATCACATGACCAGCCATGGTTTCAGCCTGCTGCACCACGCGGCTTAAAATGGTTTGGGCTTTGGATAAGTCCTGAACCAGGCCTTCCTCGATCCCAGCAGAGCCCAGATGGCCAACGCCGGTGATTTGCGGGTCACCCTCAGCTTCAACGGCGGCCACCAGGCAGCACGTCTTGGCACTGCCAAGTTCAATAATTGCTACGCTATCTGCGCCTTTCTGCGGCATGGTGGTGAGTGTCTCCTTCTTAACTTGCCGTGGCGATGGTTTGGGCCTTCGGTCGCTTCGGACGCGGTTTTGGCCGGAACTGTGTGGGGTCTGTGCTGATGGCCAGCATATGGTCCATGCGCATGTCTATCCGCATGGGGCCAGCATCTAAGATGTTGTCGCGGGCATGCATGGCGCTGAGCTGACCGAGCTTTTCTGCCGTCTGTTCTTCCGGCAAGCGTACAAGGACGCCGCCTTGGAACAACAAGTCCCAGCGCCGGGCGCCGACCCATGTTGCCGAGGACAACCGATCAGCGAGATAGGGATAGTTGGTCAAGGCGGCCGAAAGCGTGCCGGCAGACTGGTTTGCACCATCGCCCACCACCAAAGGCAGGCTGCGCCACTCTTTACGACCAATTTTTAAGAAGGGCGTGCCCTCATCATCAATCAGATGGATCTTATCTGCCACCTGCCAGCGGGCAAAGTCGTTGCGCTCTTCTTAGTCTTTCCGCAGAGTGCCAGGCAGATTGCGGCTCACTCGAGCCTCTTTCACCCATGGGTGCGCCACGAGGCGCGCTTGGATGGCCTCTAAGTCCTGGCCGAAAATCGTAGCCGATGTGTCGATAGCGGCAAGCTGCTCCACTTGCCGAAACGTAAACCGCTGCGCCCCATAAACCTGCAGGGTCTGCGCATTAAATCCAGCTTCTTTTACAAGGGCTTGCGTACCGGTCGCGATATCACGTGGCAACGTCTTAAAATCGACAAACAAGACGGCCAGTGCAGCAGCGCTCGCTAAGGCAGCGCCGACAAAGACATAGCCAGCAAGGCGAACATGGTTCAGCTGGCTTTTGGGCGCAGCCTTTTTCGCGCGCGATTTTCTATTTTTAGACGGGGCCTTACGGGCCTTTGCTTTGGTCATGAACGAGCTCCATCAAGGAGGGCAGAGATAAGTTTGGGAAAGCTGATGCCGGCATAAGCGGCAATCTCAGGCACGAGCGACAGCGTCGTCATGCCCGGCTGCGTATTGATTTCGAGGAACACCAAGCGGCCCGTATCGGGGTCGTAGCGGAAATCCGACCGGGTCACCCCGCGGCACTCGAGAGCGATATGCGCGACTTCGGCATCGCGGCAAGCTTTATCCGCCACACTGGCTGGAATATCCGCTGGCATGATGTGGTCTGTAACGCCGTCCGTGTATTTTGCGCGGTAGTCATAGAAGCCTTCATGCGGGCGCAGTTCAATGACACCCAAAGCCTTGCCATCCAGCACGGCGACGGCGATTTCCTGGCCGGGAATGAATTCCTCAGCCAGAAGCGCATCATAGTGATGCCAGGGACCCTCATCATCTGCCGTGAGCGGCTGCGGGTCTTCGTCTGTGATAATGACAACGGAGACCGACGAGCCCTCATTGAGCGCTTTGAGCACATAAGGCCGCGGCAATGGGTCGGCTTCAAACAGTGTTTCGGGATCGATGATTTTGTCAGCCGCCACATCAATCTCGGTCTCAGCCAGCATGAGCTTGGTGAGCTTTTTGTCCATGGCGATGGCCGAGCTGCGCACACCGCTGTGTGTGTAGGGATATTGCAAAACATCCAGGAAGCCTTGGATACCGCCATCTTCAACGCCGGGACCATGCAGCGCATTGAACACCACATCCGGTGCGAAACCCGCCAGCTCTTGCGGCAAGGATGGGCTGACATCAAAGGTCTGCGCGACGTGGCCTAAATCAGCCAGCGCAGCCATGATGGATTTGGCAGAAGACAGCGAGACCTCGTGCTCTGAGTTATGCCCACCGGCAAGGACGGCTACATTCATAGCGCTGCCCTCCCCACCCGCTTGATTTCCCACTCCAGGGTCACGCCGCTATGCGTCAGCACTTTAGCGCGCACATCCTCGCCAAGGCCTTCCAAGTCAGCCGCCGTGGCGTCGCCGGTGTTGATAAGGAAGTTGCAGTGCTTTTCAGACACCTGCGCCCCGCCGCGCTTGAGACCCCGGCACCCAGCGGCATCAATCAGCGCCCAGGCTTTGTGTCCCTCTGGATTTTTAAAGGTGCTGCCACCCGTGCGGGTGCGCAGCGGCTGGCTACCTTCACGTTCGGACACAATGTCTTCCACGCGGGTCTTGATAGCCTTGGGGTCATCCGGCACGCCGCACATACGCGCTGAGATGACGATTGCACCGTCGGGCAAGGTGGCTTTGCGATAGGCCATCTGAAGGTCCGCCTTGGACAGGCGCGCAATGCTTCCATCGGGATGAACCACGTCCACATCGAGAAGCACATCAGAGAGTTCGCCGCCATAAGCACCGCCGTTCATGGCGACTGCGCCGCCAATTGTGCCGGGGATGCCGCGCAGGAATTCAAAGCCGGCCAAACCAGCCTCGGTTGCAGCATCGCTCACCGCGAAATCAAGCGCACCCGCGCCAGCGGTAATGATATCCCCTGCAACCTCAATCCCAGAAAAGGCCTTACCAAGCTGCACCACCGGCTGCGCCAGCCCGCCATCACGGATGAGGATATTAGACCCCACCCCAAGCGGCAACACGCGCAGGCCCCGGTCATGCGCATAGAGCTGGCTCAGGAAAGACGCCAAGTCCTCTGGGTCAGCTGGCTTGAATAAGATGTCCGCTGGCCCGCCCACGCGGAACCAGGTGTATTTGCGCACGCTTGCCTCATAGGCCAGCTTTCCGCGCAGCCCTTCGAAGGCCGGATATTGGGTTACAGCAGAGACCGCCATCATGACGCTGCTCTGCTTGGAAAAGCGGTCGGCGCTTCGGCAGCCCAGCGGGTGATGTCACCAGCCCCTAAGAAGACAATCATATCCCCCGGTTTTGAGGATTTGCCAAGCCGCTTCATCAGCGTTTCTTGCGAGGCAACACTCTGGGCATGGCGGTGCCCATTGGCTTGAACCTGTGCGGCTAGGGCGGCGCTATCGACACCATCAATGGGCTGTTCGCCGGCTGCAAAGACAGGCGTGATGTAGACTTGGTCCGCATCGTTGAACGCCAGCGAAAAATCATCAAACAGATCGTGCAGACGCGAATAGCGATGCGGCTGCACCACTGCGATGACGCGGCCTGCAGATGCATCGCGCGCGGCAGACAAGGCCGCCTTTATCTCTGTCGGGTGGTGCCCATAGTCATCAATGAACACACGGCCAGCGGCCTCTCCCACAGTCGTAAAGCGCCGCTTCACGCCAGAGAAAGATTGCAGGCCGCTGCGAATAGCATCCGCGGAAATACCGAGCTCCGTGGCAACCGCAACAGCAGCTAAGGCATTCAAAATATTGTGTTTACCGGGCAGGCTGAGGGACATGTCGGCAATAACGTCATCGGGACGGTGAATAGAGAAATCCGTCCCGGAGGCCCCGGTTTTCCCAATCTCCGCTCGGATATCGGCTTGTGGGTTGAGGCCATAGGTGATGACACGGCGGTCTTCTAAGGTGCCGCCCATGGCCTGCACTACCGGGTGGTCGGTGCATAAGACTGCTGCGCCAGACGACGGGATATTCTGCAGAGAGCTTTGGAAGGCGGCCTTCACAGCATCGAAGCTACCGTAAAAGTCCAGATGCTCTGGGTCGATATTGGTGACGATGGCGACGGTCGAGGGCAGCTTGCCGAAGGTGCCGTCAGACTCGTCCGCTTCGACCACCATCCACTCGCCCTGCCCAAGGCGCGCGTTGCTGCCATAAGCGTTGATGATGCCGCCGTTGATAACGGTTGGGTCAAAGCCGCCTGCGTCTAGCAGCGCCGCCACAAGCGAGGTGGTGGTGGTTTTGCCATGTGTACCAGCGACGGCAATGCAGCTTTTCAGGCGCATCAGCTCGGCCAGCATCTCTGCGCGTCGCACCACCGGCGTGCCCGCTGCGCGCGCGGCCACGACTTCTGGGTTGTCGGGCTTCACAGCAGTGGAAATCACCACGACCCGGGCGTCGGCCACATTCTCTTCCGCATGGCCGATAAAGACTTTGATGCCTTGGTCTTCCAGACGAATGACATTCGCAGACCGGGAGATATCACTGCCTTGGACATGATAGCCAAGACTTTTGAGCATCTCCGCAATGCCAGACATGCCGATGCCGCCAATGCCGACCAAATGGATTGTGCCTATGCTGGAAGGCGCTGGCCTCATGCCGCATCCCTCCGGCCGCCACGGCCTACAAATTCGCACATATCTGCCAAATGCTTGGTCGCGCGCGGATAGCCTAGACGTTTAGCTGCCTCAGCCATCTCCGCCATTGTCCCTGGGGCTAGCGACAGTTTTTGCAGCTGTTTTGCCAGGCTGCGCGCATCAAACATCTCTTCGGTCATGGTGATGGCCGCACCGTTGCTGGAGAGCATCTCAGCATTGACCCTCTGATGGTCATCCATCGCAGCTGCGAAGGGCACCAAGATGGACGGGCGACCAACGGCTGTGAGTTCAGCAATGGTCGACGCGCCTGCCCGCGCAATCACCAGGTGTGTCCAGCGCAGCTTTTCGCCCACATCTTGAATGAAGGAGGTGACTTCCGCCGCGACCTTTAGCTCAGCATAGGCGCCGCGCACGCGCTCTAAATCTTCTTGGCGGCAATGTTGGGTGATTTGGAGGCGCTGGCGCAGCGCGGGCGGGACGATGCTGACGGCTTCGGGCACCACATCGCTTAAAATGCGCGCGCCTTGGCTGCCGCCTAGGATGAGAATGCGCATCAAGCTATCGCGCGACAGAATGGGATATTCTTCCTCACGTTTTTCAAGGATATCGGGCCGGACTGGCGTGCCTGTCAGAGCAGTCTTGGAGTGCCATTTGGCAGGCAGCTTTTGCGTGCCAGGAAAAGAAATGGCCACAGCCGCCGCACGCGGGCCGGTCAGTCTATTGGTCCGGCCAAGCACGGCATTTTGCTCATGCGTCATGTAGGGAATGTTCATCGCCTTGGCAGCGAGCAACGTCGGCAGCGCGGGATAGCCGCCAAAGCCGATGACGGCCGCAACAGGCGCGACTGACAGGAACTGCGTCGCTTGCCTTTGCGCTTTGCGTACGCCCGCGGCTGTCGACAACAAAGAGAACACGCCCGTGCGTGGCACCTGCGCATCAAGGACGGAGGTCACGACGCGCTCTGGTTTACCGGGAAAGGCTTGGCCGCGCTCATCGGTAATCAGCGTCACGGTGTAGCCACGGTCTAGCATTAATTGCGCAACGGCATAGGCCGGTGCCATATGCCCGCCGGTGCCGCCCGCCGCGATAACAAAATGGCCTTCATTGCCCAGCACTGTGGCGTCGTTCATGGCGTACTCCTTCGTCTATACACACGCAGCCCAGTGGAGAAATGAATCCGCCGGGTGA
The DNA here is from genome assembly GCA_937884085.1 of uncultured Sphingomonadales bacterium. Classification (GTDB taxonomy): domain Bacteria; phylum Pseudomonadota; class Alphaproteobacteria; order Sphingomonadales; family CAKZYD01; genus CAKZYD01. The sequence goes on from CAKZYD010000096.1 coordinate 15,303, forward strand.
AGGCAAGGACAAAGCCCATGACAATGGCCATTCCAAGGAGCGCCGAGCCGCCATAGCTGACAAAGGGCAACGTCACGCCCGTGGGCGGCGCCATACCAAGGGTCACCATGAGATTGAGGAGAGTTTGCAGGCCAAACAGAATAAGAAGACCGCTCGCGGCCAGGAAGTTGAACGCGTGGTCTTCATGCAGCATGCGCGCCATACCGCGCAGCAAGATGGCGGCGAACAGGACGACGAGAAGCGCGCTGATGAAGAAGCCGAGCTCTTCACCCACGGCAGCAAACACAAAGTCCGCATAGCTATCCGCCAAGGACGATTTCAGCGCCCCTTCATTCATGCCGCGCCCAAACAGGCCGCCATTCATGAAGGCGCGGATGGAAATGCCCACTTGGGAATAAGGGTCAAAGCTCGGGGTGAGAAAGCTTTCAATCCGGGCAGCCACATGGGGATAAGCCAGATAGGCCGAGGCCAGGCCCGCCATGGCGGAAACGGCAAGCGCTAAGAAGAACCAAAGCGAATAGCCCGCCAAGAGGATTTGCGCCATCCACACCAGCGACAGCATGAGCGCCTGGCTGACATCCGGTTGCAGCGCCAGTGGCACGATAACCGCCATTAAGACAATCAGGCTGAGCTGCAACACCCGCATGGTTGGACGCGAAAAGCGCTGGGCCAGAATGAGCGCTGTCACCACAACAAAGAACGGCTTGAGGAGTTCAGACGGCTGTAGCGACAGCCCGCCGATGGAGAGCCAGCGCCGCGCGCCATTCAGGGTGGACCCCATGGCAAATGTCGCAAACACCAAAACCAGCGAGACGCCAAACCCCCACAGGGCCACCTTGCCCAGCTGCTCAGCGGGAATGATGGATAAGCTGAGCATGAGCATGAGCCCAACGCTGGCAAACATCAGGTGACGCTTGAAATAGTAGAAGGGCTCAACACCATTGCGCGCTGCTTCGGGCAAGCTTGCGGATGAAATGACAAACAGGCCCATGCCGATTAATAGGAGGATGGAGCCGAGAGTGATTTTATCCACGGTCCACCACCAGCGGGCAATGAGCGATTGGTCGGTGCGTTCAATCAGCATCAGGCCGCCTGCCTTTCAACGCCGCGCGCCAGCTGGGTGAACGCGTCCCCGCGGTCTGCAAAATTCTTGAACTGGTCGAAGGAGGCGCATGCGGGCGACAACAGGATGGTGGCCGGGCCACCAGCTTGATGCGCAGCGCCAACGGCGGCATCGAAAGCGCCTTTCATATCATTGAAAATGGTCTCACTTGGAAAACCAAGTGCATCGGCCATTGAGGGGCCGGTTTGCCCAAAGAAATAAGCACCGCGCAGGGATTTGGCAGGCTCAAGGAGAACATCAAATGCGCTGCCCTTATCACTGCCGCCTGCGAGCCAATAGACGGCGTCATAGGCCGTCAACGATTGGGCGGCGGCTTCTGGATTGGTGGCTTTAGAGTCGTTGATGAAGCTGAGCTGGCCAGCCTGCGCGACGCATTGGCTGCGGTGCGCCAGCGCTTCATAACTGGCAAGTCCTTTGGCGATTTGGTCTCGGCTGAGACCAAGTTGATGGCAGGCTGCTGCGGCGGCCGCTGCATTTTGCGCATTGTGATGGCCTTTCAAGGCAGGCCAGTCCGCTTGCTTGGAAACGACGTCATTTTCAAACCAAAGGGCGCCGTCTCGCACCGTCCAACGCGCGGGACGCCCGGACCCGCTGACAGGAATGACCTGTCCAGTGACGGATGCAGCAAGGCGCTGGCCTTCCGCGTCATCCACTGCGATGATCGCATCATGCTGCGCGCGTTGCATATCGAACAACCGCTGCTTGGCCACCGCATAGTCATTCATGGAGGCATAGCGGTCGCCATGGTCAGGCGAGAGGTTAAGGAACACCGCCACATCGCAATCGAGACTGTTCGTGATTTCCAATTGGAAGCTCGATAGCTCCAACACAAACACATCGCAGACGGGGTCGAGTGACAAAATAGGTGGACCGAAATTACCGCCAATCTGGACATCAAGCCCTGCGCTCTGCAGACAATGGGCGATAAGCGCCGTGGTGGTCGATTTCCCATTCGTGCCGGTAATACCAACCACCTTGTGCTCTGGCAGCGCGGCCCGCGCTTTTGCAAAAAGCTCAACATCACCAACCACAGGGACTTGCGCCTCAAGCGCCTGTGCTGTGATGGGGTTCGGCGCGGGATAGGCCAGCGGGATGCCGGGTGAACTGATGAGAAGGTCAACATCCGCGCCTGAGAAGGGCTTCACGGCGAGATGCTGCGCCGCGGCTTTCACCCGCGCGGCCTCCCCATCATCCCAGCACAGCACAGCAGCGCCAGAGGCAGTTAAAGCCTTCGCGCTGGCCAGGCCAGACGCACCGAGGCCTAAGACACCAACAGTTTTTCCTGACATGTGCGGAAGAGGAATCATCGCCAGCCCTACCGCAATTTCAAGGTAGACAGGCCAACCAAAGCGAGGAGCAGCGCGATAATCCAGAACCGGATCACGATGGTGCTCTCCGCCCAGCCGAGCTGTTCGAAATGGTGGTGAATAGGCGCCATTTTAAAGACCCGGCGGCCCGTCATTTTAAAGCTAGCGACTTGAACGATGACGGAGACGGCTTCTAAGACAAACAAGCCGCCTACGATCGACAGAACAATTTCGTGATGCGTAACGACGGCGACAGATCCAAGCGCGCCGCCGAGCGCAAGTGAACCCGTATCCCCCATGAAGACCATGGCGGGCGGCGCGTTAAACCAGAGGAACCCAAGGCCCGATCCGATGATGGCGCCGCAGAAGACCGCTAACTCACCAGCGCCGGGAACACCTGAAATGTAGAGATAACCGGCAAAAACGGCATTGCCGACTGCATATGCAATGAGACCAAAGGCGCCGCTTGCGATGATGACGGGCATCGT
>CAKZYD010000097.1 GCA_937884085.1 uncultured Sphingomonadales bacterium
ATCGGCCTGAGCCACAATAAATTTCTGGCCAAACTAGCCTCTGACTATGACAAGCCGCGCGGCTTCTTTGTAATCGGCAAGGCAGAAACGCAGCCCTTTTTGGCGCCGCAACCGGTAAAAAAGCTCTGGGGAGTGGGCAAGGCCTTTGAAGCCAAACTCGCGCGCGATGGCATTACGCATGTGGGCCAAATACAGAATATGGAAGAAGAACAGCTCATTGCGTCCTATGGCAGTATGGGCCGGCATATCTGGCGCTTGGCCAATGGCCTCGACTCTCGCCCAGTGAAAACAGAGCGCCGCGCGAAGAGCATTTCGTCAGAACGCACTTTTGCCACGGATATCTCCGACTATGAAACCCTGTCAGACCTGCTTTGGACGCTTTCGGAAGAAATTGCCCGCCAACTTAGCTCAAAGCAGTTTAGCGCCCGGACAGTGCAGCTGAAGCTCAAGACCCCGGCGTTTAAACTCATCACGCGCAGCACCACCCCTGGGCCAAACATCCAATCCCCAACCGCCATCTTCAACGCCGCGGACGCGCTGCTGCAGCGCGAAGCCAATGGCCAGCCTTATCGGTTGCTTGGTGTTGGCGTGAGCAACCTTGGCGAGACCGCGCAAGACGATACAGGCATAGACCTGTTTGCAGCCTCCGGCGACACGCGCCAGGACCAGCCAGCTGTTGATGCCAAAACACAAAAGATAGAGGGGGTGATGGCCGGTATCCGCGGGCGCTATGGCCAGAGCAGCATTGAATCAGGTCGCGGGCTGCGCGCCCGGCAAAAGGGCGTGAACCGGCGTCAAAGCGTGTCCCAAACGCAAAAACCTGATGCTCCAGACGAAACGGGTCTTTAAATTTGCCGCCAAATCTGATTGGGTCCGCGCCAGTCACTAGGTCTAGTGGGGGCAAGGGCAGATGACCAACCCAGAAACACGTCTCAAAGAGGCAGGGCTATCGTTGCCAGAAGCCGCCGCGCCCGCAGCAAATTATGTGCCCTATGTTGTCCATGGCGCTATCATCACAGTCTCAGGACAGCTCCCTTTAAGGGATGGGAAGATGGTCGCGACTGGCCGTGTGGGAGATGATGTGAGCCCGGAGATGGCTGCCGAGGCCGCGCAAGCGTGCGGGCTTAATATCATTGCCCAGCTCAAGGCAGCAGCTGGCGGCGACTTAAGCCGCATTGACCAGATACTCCGCTTAGAAGCCTTTGTTGCCTCGACCGACGATTTTACCGGCCAGCCCGCCGTTGTGAATGGCGCCAGTGACCTGATGGTGACCGCCTTTGGGGAGGCTGGCAAACATGCCCGCTTTGCCGTCGGCACCAATGTATTGCCGCTCAACGCCGCCGTTGAGATTGCTGCCACGGCTGCGCTGAAATCGTAAAACCTGATTTCCTATGCGGCGGCAGACTTCGCTTGACTGGCTGACGGACCGGCCTTTTGCCCATCGCGGCCTGCACCATGCAGGCAAGGGCATCCCGGAGAATTCCCTCTCGGCCTTTCGCGGCGCTATCAAACAAAAGGTTGGCATTGAGCTTGATGTGCGTCTCAGCGCGGATGGGGAAGCGATGGTGTTTCACGACCCCGTGCTAGAGCGCCTTTGCGCTGAAACAGGCACGGTTGAGAGCCTGCCCGCGCGTCACCTGAGCACCATAAAGCTGCTTGGCCAGCATGGCGATAAGATTGAAACGCTGCCGTCGGTCTTGTCTGTCGTACGCGGCCAAGTTCCGGTGCTGGTTGAAATGAAAGATGTCGGCCAAAGCAATATCCAGCTTTGCATGGCGGTGCGCCGGGCGCTGGAAGGTTATGGCGGGCCGATTGCCATCATGAGCTTTAACCCGGAGATTCCCGCCTGGTTTGCCAAAACCGCGCCCAGAGTGGTCCGCGGCCTCGTAACCACAGACAATGGCGTGCGTTATGGCGCGCTTGGCGGCCTTTTGGCGGGGCACAGCCGCAACCTGCGCAAGGCCAAGGCACAGTTTATCGCCCATGACCTCAGCTGCCTGCCGAGCAAGTTTATCGCAGCCGAGCGCAAACGCGGCGTGCCGACCCTCTCTTGGACCGTGCGCTCAAAGGCTGATACCGACAAAGCGCGGGCCAATGTGGACAACGTCATCTTCGAGCTACAGCCTTGACGGTCAATGTGCCGCAGCGCTGGCAGCCAGGTGAGAGCGGTATAGGTGTTTTGCCATGTCTGAGTTCGAGCCCATCACAGCGCATCTTTTGCCATCCGCCGCAGCCTTGGCCGCGGCGGAATGGAATGCCTTGGCGGGCTCCGACAACCCCTTCATGCAACATGGGTTTTTTCAGGCTTTAGAAGAATCCGGGTCCGCCAGCGCAGACACTGGCTGGGTGCCCTGCCACTTCGTTGTCCGCGAAGGCGGCGAGACTGGGCCTGCCAAGGCGCTGATGCCAGCTTATATAAAGACACATTCCCAAGGCGAATATGTCTTCGATTACAGCTGGGCAGATGCCTATCACCGCGCGGGCGGCGATTATTATCCAAAACTGCAAGCCAGCGTGCCCTTCACGCCCGCCACTGGGCCACGGCTGCTAGCCAGCAATGCGCGCGATAAGGAAGCCCTGCTGCGCGGCGCGCAAAACTTTATCCGCCAAAAGGGTATTTCTGGGCTGCTTCTCACCTTTCTGGAAGAAGACGACCGAGAGACTTGCGCCAGCGCTGGGCTTGCCATTCGATCGGACCAGCAGTTCC
>CAKZYD010000098.1 GCA_937884085.1 uncultured Sphingomonadales bacterium
AGAGTGTGACCTGAGATAATCAAGCAGAGGCAGAATGAGGTCGAGCGCAGCATGCCGCCGCGCACCACGCAGATTGACCGCGTTGTAGGGCTGGCAATGCACGTTTTTATCATAAATGACCAGATTTACGATCTCGTGCAAAACATGGTGTATTTCATCGCAGCCATAGAGCACACGGGCTTCTACGGGCAGGGGAAACAAAGCCAAATGCCGCAACAGGATTTCCAGCAAATCGCCAAAAGCATTCGTCCAGACGCCCTCACCTAAGGACGGCGCCCCTTGTGACTGGGCCTCATGGCGCGCTTGGGCCAAGGCGATATACACCTTCCAAGCCCGGCGCATACGATCGCGGTGGCGCTGATAGACCACGTCAATGCCCGCCGAAAGGCCGCCACGCTCGGCGGCGTCACACAAGTGTTTGAGATACTGATCAAGCTGCTGAGTAATCTGTTGCCCGTCCGCCGGGTCCATGATGTCTGCCTGCGCTGCAAATCCACCAGCGCACCAGCCGCCAAGCGCAGTACTAGCGTCAAGCATACGAACGAGGGTACGCAGCGCGTCTTGGTTTTCCGGCGCGTCCAGGGCCTCCATAAAGCGTATGACCAACGCATTTGGCGCCAGCGCAGAGCGTATGAATTCCTCGCCTGACCCTTTGGGTTTGCGCATTATCTTTTCAAACAAAGCACCGCGCCACAGGGCATCTTGTGCTGGGTTTTGGATATCGATGGGCGCCTGGGGTTCAAACCAGGCAGTAGCTGCATGCGACAGCCAACTGCGCTCTTTCAGCCGTAGGCCTGCCAGCCGCGGCCAGCGCTTTAAATAGAGGTCTGCACCCTTGACCTCGAAATACTGCGTATATGTAGGGCGCGGTCCCTGCGATGTTTTTAAGTCCTTGCGCACATCCTCCGCGCTTTTCTGGCGACTGAGATAGCGGATCGGGACATCAGGCTCTCCGGATATGAAGAGCAGGTCGAGCGGTGCATCGGGGATCGTGTCCTCTTCTGTTTTGGTTCCATAGCCCGACAAAAACCGGAAGAAAGCTCGGTACATGGGGTTATAGGCATTACCATTGGCATCACACAGCCGGTCGAGCCCTGACAAGCAAATGAAAAGGCGCCTGGGCAGCTGATCATCATAGTCTTTCAGACGGTTTACCAAATCGGTGTAGATACCAAGCAGCTGTTTGCTTTCTTCAATCCGGTGCGTGCGGCTCGCACCGCGATTGGATGTGACTGACGTGTGCGGCCCAAGCAGCGCCTTTCTAAATGCTTTGCGTTGCTCGGCGGCTGTGCGCGCTTGCAGGCCTTTGAGAGAACTGGTCATCGTGTCCACGCGCGCATCAACGCCTGCCGATGCGCTATCTGCGCAGCCAAGCAGCATGAGTATGTCAGCAAAGTCCTCCTGGTGCTGCGCCAATGTGGGCACACGCGGGATCAGCAAACTGGCAATGGCGTCTACCAAAAACTCCGCAAACGCATCGAGAACTGATGCAAACTCCATGGAAAAGCTCAGATGCGCAAAGACGCTGGCCACATAGGTCTGATCGCCAGCAGGCGAAAACAACGTATCATACACACGCACCGTCTTGTGGTTTAGTGTGATTGGCTGTTGCAGCAGATGCATCAAACTGCCCTTGCCAGCCCCGCGTGCCATCGCAGCACGCACAATGCGTTTGACCGGAGGCGGTTTTATGTCCTTTTCTGAATCGTCCTCATACCGCTGTAGTGCCTTTTTTTGCTCTTCGGCCGCTTCAGCAGCAAGACCGCGGAGCGCCTCAATCACCGGAAGCGGCGGCATTTCGGAGCCTGCCCCATTGCCGCCCGCCAAAGCGATGGGCGCATAGCGAGGCAAGTGACGCACAAAACATGGCCCATTGAGGGTACCTGTTAAGGGCGTGTCTTGGAAGCGCGCAGGACGTTCTTCTGGTCGATAGCGCCAGTCGCGCCACCAATGTTGTTGATCGCGCGCTAAATCCTCCAGTGCAGCATTACGCGCACGCGAGCGCACCAGGCCGCCAAAACGCTTTGCAAACGTAGCAAGTTTTTCTCTCTCCTTGTCCCAAGCCTCAGCGGTCTGCGACTTTGAGAAGCAGTCACGCAGCGCACGCAGCCGCCGTACAAAAACCACCCCTTCTTCTTCGTGCTGATTGAGCGGCACACAATCACGCGCCATTAAACAATGGAAGGGGTTTTTATTGCTCTTGATATCATCATCTAGGCGCTGTGCCAGGACGTCTAAAGCGAGGTTAACGCGCTTTTCCACCGCGCTATCCTCAGAAATGTCCTTTGGGTCAAGCGTGGCGACTATCTCTAGAAATATGACGCA